>DATFKM010000129.1:0-10706 GCA_035268645.1 Paracoccaceae bacterium
GACGGATCTTGGGTGCGCCTTCGGGCGCCGCTTCGACGGGCGCGAGTCTGAGCGGGCCGTTCCGCGCCGCGTCGGGGGCCCATTCCGCCCGCCAGGCGCGGGGCGGGGCCAGCCGGGCGCGGCGTCGCTCCAACCGCCAGGCGGGCCGGCCGCCGCGCACCCAGCCATGTTCCGCGCTCGGCGACGGGGCGAGGCGCCAGCGGCTCTCGACGCCCTCCGAACCGCCGTCGCCGGGCGTCAGCAGGAGCGCGAGCGGCGGCGTGCCGCCGGCGGCGGCCGCCGCCTCGGCCCCCGATTCGGCGGCGAGATGCAACCGGCGCACCGGGGTCAGGCGCACCGGCGCCGCGAGCGACGCGACCACCAGCGCGACGGCGCCGGAGCGCAGCGCCTCCTCCGCGCACCAGAGCACGTCGGGTTCGCGCCGGGGGGAGACCAGCGTCAGGCGCTGGGGCGCGAAGAAGTCGGCGAGCCCGTCGGGCGCCGCGCCGCCCTCGACCGCCGGCGCCCGCAGCCAGAGCACCGGCCCGCCCGCATCCCGCCGGCCGAGCGCGCCGGCGACCATCGCGGCGAAGGTTGCGCGGGCCGGTCCGCAGACCTCGTGGGTCCGGCCGAAGGCCAACGCCGCGCCCGTCTCGTCGCGCCTCTCCGGCCCCCGCCCCTCCGTCCCGAGGGGCAGGGTCGGGAGGCGCCGGAGATCGGCGGCGAGGCGGCGCGGATCGGTGGGCGGCATGGCGTCCTCATGTTCGTGTTTCGTTCTGATAGCGCGATACAGAGGACGTGCGCAACCTCAGGGAGCGGCCGACTCGCCCCCCGGGCGCCGCTTCGCGGAGGCGAGCCTCCCGAGGCGAAATGCCGAGGCCAACGTTAACAACGGCTTGGCTGCGGCGTCCTCACCGTTTCTGAGGATTTTTCGGATCGACCATCCGTCCTATCTTGGCCAAGTGAGTGGCGTAACGCTCATCGCTCCGAGGGGGGGCGGCCGGACCCGAGTATGCTCCGGCTTTCACAAGCGTAGCGTCGTGATGCACTCCCCAGGAGACCTCGCGGCCGATCCCCAGGGCCGTGGGGGCGGTGATACGGCGGGCTTCGACCCCGACACCCCACGGGATTCCCTGTCGAGGCCCGCCGTGCAACGCCATGCGCCCCCCGGGCCGGTCGTCCGGCATGAGAGCGGACGCTACGCCAGAGCGCGGGCCACCCAGGCGGGGCCGTAGGCCCGCAGCAATGATCCCGCGACCAGCGCCGCCGCCCCGCAGACGCAATAGGCGGCGACGGCGAGCGCGATCGACCCCCCGCACCAGACCACGACCGCCGCGCCGCAGACCGCGCCCGCCACGCCGAACGCCAAGCATCCCATCCCGCAGCCTCCCCATCGCGTCACGCGTCGGGGATCAGGCTCCTCGCGAAGCCTTGCCGATCGATTTACGAGGGTTCAGGCGTTGAACAGGAAATGCAGCACGTCGCCGTCGGCGACCTCGTAGGCCTTGCCCTCGACCCGCATCCTGCCGGCCTCCTTGGCGGCCTGCTCGCCGCCGAGGGCGACGTAGTCGTCGTAGGCGACGGTCTCGGCGCGGATGAAGCCGCGCTCGAAGTCGCCGTGTATCACGCCGGCGGCCTGGGGAGCCAAGGCGCCCGCCGGAATCGTCCAGGCGCGGGTCTCCTTCGGGCCGGCGGTGAAGTAGGTGCGAAGGCCGAGAAGCGCGTAGCCGGCGCGGATCATCCGGTCGAGGCCGGGCTCCTCGAGGCCGAGATCGGCCAGGAACTCGGCGCGTTCGGCGTCCTCGAGCTGCGCGATCTCGGCCTCGATCGCGGCGGAGATCGTCACCGCGGCGGCGCCCTGCTCGGCGGCCATCGCCTCCACCCTCCGCGAGGCCTCGTTGCCGGTCGCGGCGTCGGCCTCGTCCACGTTGCAGACGTAGAGCACCGGCTTGGCGGTCAGGAGCTGCAGGCCCGTCCAGGCCTTCTCGTCGTCCTCGGCGATCTCGACGGTGCGGGCCGGGCGGCCCTCGTCGAGCGCGACCTTGGCGAGGCGCAGCAGGCGGTCCTGCTGTGCGGCCTCCTTGTCGCCGCCCCGGATCTTGCGGGCGAGGTTGTTCAGGCGGCGCTCGACGCTCTCGAGATCGGCGAGCATCAGTTCGGTCTCGATGATCTCGGCGTCGGCGACCGGATCCACCCGGCCCTCGACATGGGTGACGTCCGGATCCTCGAAGCAGCGCAGGACATGGGCGATCGCGTCGACCTCGCGGATGTTGGCGAGGAACTGGTTGCCGAGGCCCTCGCCGCGGGAGGCGCCCTTAACGAGGCCGGCGATGTCGACGAAGGTGAGGCGGGTCGGGATCACCTCCTTCGACTTGGCGATCTCCGATATGCGGAACAGACGTTCGTCGGGAACCGCGACCTCGCCGACGTTCGGCTCGATGGTGCAGAAGGGGAAGTTGGCGGCCTGGGCCGCGGCGGTGCGGGTCAGGGCGTTGAAGAGGGTGGACTTGCCGACGTTCGGCAGTCCCACGATTCCGCATTTGAAGCCCATCGGGGTTCCCTTCGGCGTCCGGGTCGGCCGGGCGATTGGCACGCGTCGGGGCGGGGGTCAAGGCGGCGGGGGCGTCCCGTCTCCGCGCCCCGCTCGTGCGCGCGGCGATGGGTGGAACTCGGTCGGACCCCGGGGCCGCGCCGGTCTCTCGGCTCCGCCGCGCGCGTGCCCGTCCGGCGGCTCAGGAGAAGCGCCGCCTCAGGCGCTCGAGCGGCGAGAGGGGCGCCGGAGGATCTTCCGCCGCCGGCTCCGCGCCGGCCGCCCCCGACGACGCCGCGTCGCCGGGGACGGCGGCGGCCTTGCGCTCGGGCTTCGGGCGGACGGGCTGGGTGCGCAGCGCGACGGCGTTCATGAAGCCGCCCTCGTCCCCGTCCGCGAGCTTCGGGGCGCCGTCGGAGACGCCGCGCAGGAGATCGTCGAGCCAGCCCTCCTCGGCCTTCGAGACGTCGTGCAGGACGTAGCCCGAAACCTTCGACTTGTCGCCCGGATGGCCGATGCCGAGGCGCACGCGGAGGTAGTCCGGGCCGAGATGGCGGTGGATGTCGCGCAGGCCGTTGTGTCCCGCATGTCCGCCGCCGCGCTTCACCCGGCACTTGCCCGGCGCGAGGTCGAGTTCGTCGTGGAACACCACCACGTCGGCGGGTTCGAGCTTGTGGAAGCGCACCGCGGCCGCGACGGATCCCCCGGACAGGTTCATGTAGGTCTCGGGCTTCAGGAGCAGGACCTTCTCCGCGCCGAGGCGGCCCTCGGAGACCTTGCCCCGGAACTTGCCGCGCCAGGGGGAGAAGCCGTGATCCTCGGCGATGCGGTCGACCGCCATGAAGCCGATGTTGTGGCGCTGGCGGGCGTGTTCGCGGCCGGGATTGCCGAGACCGACGAAGAGAAGCATGGCGGGGCGTCCGGGTCCGGGGGCGGGTCCGGGCGGGAGGTAACGTGCGGCGCGCGTGGCGGCAAGGCGTCGCCACCGGGGCGGGGGAGCGCGCGCCGGAGCCGCGCCTGCCCCCCCCGGCCGCCGGCGGTCGGTCCGGGCGCCCCTCGCCGAGCCCTCATGGGCTCGGCGGCGGGCCGAGGGGGGTCGATCCCCCCGAGGCCCGCACCCCCGCGAAAGGCCGGCCGGGTGGCGGTCGGGCGCATCCGGCGCTTGCCCTCCGGCGCAGCCGTGGCAGGATCGGAAACGCAGGGGGGCCTGGAGGGGAGATCGACCCGATGACCGAGCTCGTGTTCTGGACCGCGCTCAGCGGCCTGCTGCTCTCGCTCGCGTGGCTTGCCTACGTTCTCGACCGCATCGTCGTCTGGGGCCTCTGGCCCGCGCTTCAGGGGCCGGCCGAGAGCCGCCCGGAGCAGTCCGCCTGGGCGCTGCGCCACAAGCGGGCGCACGGCGTCGCGGTCGAGATGTTCGTCGCCTGGGGGCCGCTGGCGGCGCTGGCCGCGATCGTCGCGCCGGAGGATCCGTTGCCGGGCACGCTGGCGCAGATCTTCTTCTTCGGCCTCCTGATCCACAACGTCAGCTACCTGCTGGGCGTCCCGGTGGTGCGCACGCTGGCCTTCGCCGCGGGGGCGCTGTCCTCGGCGGCTCTGGCGCTGAGGCTGATCGGCGCGATCTGACGCAAGCCGCCGGCGCGGCGCCCCGGAACGCGGACGGCCCCGCCCGGGATGGTCCGGACGGGGCCGCGGCGGCGTCGCCGAGGCCGAGGCCTCGATCCGGTCGGGGAGGCTCAGACCTCCTCGGCCTCGGTCTCCTCCTCCTCGGCGGCCTCGGCCTCCTCCGCCTCGGCCGAGACCAGGCCGGACGGCGCGGAGACGTTCGCGATCACGAAATCGCGGCCCGTGATCATCGGCCGCGTGCCCTTGGGCAACGGAATGCCCGAGATCGTGACGGTGTCGCCGATGTCGACGCCGGAGAGGTCGGCGACGAGCTTCTCGGGGATGTCGCCGGCGGTCACCTTCAGCTCGACCTCCGGGCGCACCACCGTGAGCACGCCGCCGCGCTTCAGGCCGGGCGATTCCTCGTGGTTCACGAACTCCACGGGGATGTAGAGGTTGATGCGGCTGCGCTCGGTCAGGCGCAGGAAGTCGACATGCACCGGAAGGTCCCGGACGATGTCGCGCTGCACGGCGCGGCAGATCACGCGGTGATCCGTCCCGTCCACCCGCACGTTCAGCAGGGTGGAGAGGAAGCGGCCCGCCTTCAGGGCCTTGATGAGGACGTTGAAGCGGACGTTGATCGAGATCGGCTCCTGGCCGCCCCCGTAGATCACGCCCGGCACGTTGCCGTCGCGTCGCGCGGCGCGGGCAGCCCCTTTGCCCGTGCCCGGACGCGCGACGGCCTCGAGAATGGGAAGCTCGGCCATCGGTCGCGTCTCCTGATCGGAAAGCCGGGCCGACGATCGGCCCGGATCAAGCCCGCGCGTCCCTCCAGGGGTGTGACGGCGCGGGAGCCGGCCGCATAGCCGAAAGTCCCGCGGGAGGGAAGGGGCCCGCGTCGGGGCGCCGCGCTTGCCGGGGCGGGCGGCGCGTGGTTGGCTGCGCGAAACCTTTTCCGGGAGGATCGGCGAGATGACCGACACCGCCGCCGCGGGGCCGAAGGTGGCCCTGTTCGTGACCTGCCTCGTCGACCTGTTCCGCCCGAGCGTCGCCTTCGCCGCGGTGAAGCTGCTGCAGGACGCGGGCTGCGACGTGCGCGTGCCGGCGGCGCAGACCTGCTGCGGGCAGCCCGGCTGGAACTCCGGCGACCGCAAGGGCGCCCGGGCGCTGGCCCGCAAGGCCATCGAGGCGTTTCAGGACTACGATCACGTCGTGGTCCCCTCGGGTTCCTGCGCCGGGACCATGGTGAAGGACTATCCGGCGATGTTCGACGATTCCGTGCGCTGGCGGCGCCGCGCGGAATCGCTGGCCGGGCGCACGCACGAGATCGTCAGCTTCCTGACCGACGTGCTGGGCGTCGAGCGGGTGGAGGCGAAGCTCGAGGCGGCGGCGACCTATCACGACAGCTGCTCGGGGCTGCGCGGCCTCGGCGTCAAGACGCAGCCGAGGAAGCTCCTGGCGAGCGTCGAGGGGCTGGAGCTGCGCGAGATGGAGGAGGCCGAGGTCTGCTGCGGCTTCGGCGGCACCTTCTGCGTCAAGTATCCCGACGTCTCCGGCAAGATGGTGGGCGACAAGGCGGCCAACATCGACGCGAGCGGCGCGGATCTGGTGCTGGCCGGCGATCTCGGCTGCCTGATGAACATGGCCGGGCGCCTCAGCCGCGAAGGAAGGCGGGCCCGCGCGCGCCACGTCGTCGAGGTGCTGGCCGGGATGACCGACACCCCGGCGATCGGCGAGGGAGAGACGCGATGACGCTCCAGTCCACCACGCCCGAGTTCAAGCGCAACGCGCGCGGCGCGCTCGCGGACGAGAAGCTGCAGTCGGCGCTCGCCTTCGCCAAGCCCGGCTTCTCGACCAAGCGCGCGCAGGCGCGGGCGGCCCTGCCGGAGTTCGACGACCTGCGCGACGCGGCGCGGGACCTGAAGGACCACGTGCTCGGGCATCTCGACCTCTACCTCGAGGCGTACGAGCGGCGCGTGATCGAGTCCGGCGGCCACGTCCACTGGGCGGAGACGGCCGAGGACGCCCGGCGCATCGTGCTGGAGATCTGCCGCAAGGCCGAGGCGAAGACCGTCAACAAGGGCAAGACGATGATCTCCGAGGAGTGCGGGATCAACGACTTCCTGGCGGAGAACGGCATCGCGCCGGTGGAGACCGATCTCGGCGAATACATCATCCAGCTGCGCGGCGAGCATCCCTCGCACATCATCGCGCCGGCGGTCCACGTGACGGTGGAGGAGGTGCGCGAGGCGTTCCGCAAGGCGCACGGGCACCTGCCCGAGGGGCGCGACCTCGAAGGGCTCGACACCCTGCTGGCCGAGGCGCGGACGGTGCTGCGCAAGAAGTACTTCGAGGCGGAGGTTGGCATCACCGGCGCCAACATGCTGATCGCCGAGACCGGGCAGTCGGTGATCGTCACCAACGAGGGCAACGGCGATCTCAGCCAGAGCCTGCCGAAGGTGCACGTGGTGATGGCCTCGATCGAGAAGATCGTGCCGACGCTGGAGGACGCCTCGACGATCCTGAGGGTGCTCGCGCGTTCGGCCACCGGGCAGGAGATGAGCGTCTACACCACCTTCTCCCAGGGCCCGCGGCGGGCGGAGGACCCGGACGGGCCGGAGGAGTACCACGTGGTGCTCCTGGACAACGGGCGCTCCAACATGCTCGGCACCGAGTTCCAGGACATGCTGCGCTGCATCCGCTGCGGCGCCTGCATGAACCACTGTCCGGTCTACAACGCCGTCGGCGGGCACGCCTACGGCTGGGTCTATCCCGGCCCGATGGGCGCGGTGCTGACGCCGAGCCTGATCGGGGTGGAGGAGGGCGGGCAGCTGCCCAACGCCTCCACCTTCTGCGGGCGCTGCGAGGCGGTCTGCCCGATGCGCATCCCGCTGCCGCGGATGATGCGCAGCTGGCGCGAGCGGGAGTTCGAGAAGCGGCTGACGCCCTCCGCGACGCGCTGGGGCCTCGGGCTCTGGCGCTTCGTGGCCTCGCGCCCGGCGCTCTACCGCCTCGGCACGGGGATCGCGTCGCGCGCCCTCGCCGCGATGGGCCGGGGCGGGCGGATCGCGAAGCTGCCCTGGGCCGGGGCGGGCTGGACCGATCAGCGCGACTTCCCGGCGCCGGAGCCGGGCGGGACCTTCATGAGCCGCTATCGACCCGACGCCGAGGGGCGCCCGTCGTGAGCGCGCGGGAGCGGATCCTCGGGCGGGTGCGCGAGGCGGCCTCGGCGCCGGGGGACCGGGCCGCGGCGGTGCGTGCGCGCCTCGCCTCGGCCGGGCGGCAGACGGCGCCGGTTCCGGCGCTCGCCGCCAGCGTCGACGAGGCGCGCGCGGCGCAGTTCGAGGCGAAGCTGGCGGCGGTCGACGGAACCCTGACGCGCCTTCCCTCGCTCGAGGCGCTGCCGGCGGCGCTGGCCGAGGCGCTGCGCGCGCGCAACCTCGCGCGGGCGATCCGGATCGGCGAGGAGCCCGACTTCGCCGGGCTCGACTGGGGCGGCACCGACGTCACGCGCGGGCCGGGCCGGCTGGAGGAGCCGGCGACGCTGAGCCGCGCCTTCCGCGGCGTGGCCGAGACCGGGACGCTGGCGCTGCGCTCGGGGCCCGAGAACCCGGTGACGCTGACCTTCCTCGGCGAGACGCATTTCGTGGTCGTCCGCCGCTCCGAGCTGCTCGGCGGGCTCGAGGAGCTGTTCGCGGCGGCGCGCGGGGCGGGGGCGACGCCGCGGACGCTCAACCTCGTGACCGGCCCGTCGCGGAGCGCGGACATCGGCGCGACGCTGCAGCTCGGCGCGCACGGGCCGAAGGCGCTGCACGTCTTCCTGATCGAGGACTGAACGCCGCGCGACCGGTCGGGCGGGCGCCTTCGGACGCGCCGACACGGCCGACTTTCGCCGTCGCGATGAAGTCCGCCCCTCGGATCGGACAGGTCGACCGGGTCCGAGTCGACCGGGGGCGGGCTTTCCGAGGAGGAAGGTTCATGCCCGGACGCCATCGCAGCCACGGCGCCGGGTTCAAGCGCCGGGTCGTCGCCGAGCATCACGCCGGCGAGACGCGGCACGTCCTCTCCCGCCGCCGCGATCTCCCGCGGAACCTGATCCGCGTCCGGGTCGAGAAGGCGGAGGCGGGCGCCTTCGACGACGAGGCGGCCGCCGCCGAGCCGCTCTCCGGCTGCGAGGCGCGGATCGCGGCGCCGGAGCGCCGGTCGGGCGCCAGGCGCTGGAGATCGGCGTCCTGAAAGGGGCCGTGCGCTCCGGACCCTCGCGGAGAGGCGCGCCCGGATCCGGTGCCGGCGGCCCTGCGGCCTCTCCGTCGGGCGGGGATGCGAACTGATGGGGTCTCGAGATCCGGCTTCGACGCCGAGCCCGCGGCACTTCTCCGCGATGAAGCGATCGTCGCCGGGATCCGCGCCGTCACGGACCAGTTCGAAGGCTGCGGCCATCGCCGCGTCGGCGTCGAGCTCCGTCATCGAGGTGATGTCGTGAACGCCGGGAAGGTCCGTCGGCTGAGGAAGGCGCACGATCCGGCCCCACGACCTCGGCGGCGCTTCGTGCGGACCGCCGACGGCGATCACGACGGCCCGACCTTCCCGCTGGTCGCCGGGGGCTTCGAGGTCCGCGGCCCCGACCGGCTCCGGCTCGCGGACCTGATCTGCATCACGATCGCCGCGGGCTTCGCCGACGTCGCCGTGGTCCCGGATGCCGGGTCGAGACGCGTCGTCGGCGACGCCATCGGCCGCAGCATCGACGCGCGCCTCTCCGCCGAGGCGCTGCGCCGGGCGATCGCGACGCGTCGGCGGCTGCCCGGCTGGGCGTTCCGTTCGGATCGCGGCTCGTGACACGCCGCCGGGGCGCATCGCGCCCTTCTCGCCGAGCGCGGCTTCGTCGGCTCCATGAGCCGGTGCGGGAACCCCTGCGACGACCCGCAGGACGAGAGCTTCATGCAGATCCTGAAGGGGGAGGACGCCCGTCCGGCGGACTGCGGGACGCTCGAGGACGTCGCCGTCGGCGTGACGAGGTTCGTCGACGTCTGCGATCGGCGGCGCCTGCGCTCGGCCTTGGGGGTGTCCCGGCCCCGTCCAGTTCGAGGAACCCACGCCCGCGCCCGTCAAGACCGCCGCCTGAGCCGGTCCGCCTGAAGCGGCGCACTCCACGACGGCGGTTTCGCTTGACCTTCGGGGCCCGGCGGGCCATCTGAACGGCGTGCGGCCCCCGCGGCTGCGCGACGCGCCGGTCCGCGGAGGCTCCGCGGCGACCCACGGCGCCGATCCGCGGGACCCGGCCCCCATCCATCCGTCCCGTGTCGGCCGCGCCCGACGCCGGATCATGCGGCCGGCTTCGGACCCCGAGGGCGCCATTCGGCGCGGGCCTCCGACCGCGGAACAGGACCTTTTCTTGACCGATACGACCTTCGGCGCGCTCGGACTGCGCGCGCCCCTGCTCGACGCCCTCGCGGCGCGCGGGCACACCGTGCCGACGCCGATCCAGGCGCAGGCCATCCCCCGCCTCATGGCCGGCAAGGACCTTCTGGGCATCGCCCAGACCGGCACCGGCAAGACCGCGGCCTTCGCGCTGCCGATCCTCGACCGCCTGCTCGGCGCCGGGGGCGAGCGTCGCCGGCCCAAGGCTCCGCGCGCGCTGATCCTCGCGCCGACGCGCGAGCTCGCGATCCAGATCGGCGAGGACTTCCGCGCCTACGCCAAGGACACCCATCTGCGCGCCACCGTGATCTTCGGCGGCGTCGGCCAGAACCCGCAGGCCAAGACGCTGGCGCGCGGCGTCGACGTGCTGGTGGCGACGCCCGGCCGGCTGATGGACCTGATGAACCAGCGCCTGCTGACGCTGGAGGACGTCGGGACCTTCGTGCTCGACGAGGCGGACCGGATGCTCGACATGGGCTTCGTGCGCGACGTGCGGAAGATCGCCGCGGCGCTGCCCAAGGCGCGCCAGTCGCTGCTGTTCTCGGCCACGATGCCGAAGGAGATCGCGACGCTGGCGGCCGAGCTTCTGCACGCGCCGGAGCGGGTGGAGATCCAGCCGCAGTCGACCCCGGTGGAGCGCATCCACCAGGAGGTCCGGCACGTCGCGACCGCCGACAAGCCCGCGGCGCTGGCCTCGCTGCTGGCGGATCCGGCGTTCAGCCGGGTGATCGTCTTCACGCGCACCAAGCACGGCGCCGACCGCGTGGCCAAGCGCCTCGACAAGGACGGCGTCGCGGCCGACGCGATCCACGGCAACAAGGGCCAGGGCGCGCGCCAGACGGCGCTGAAGCGCTTCCGCGCCGGCGAGGCGCGGGTGCTCGTGGCCACCGACATCGCGGCGCGCGGCATCGACGTCGACAAGGTGACCCACGTGGTCAACTACGACCTGCCGGTCGAGCCCGAGAGCTACGTGCACCGCATCGGCCGGACGGCTCGGGCCGGCGAGGGCGGCGCGGCGGTCAGCCTCTGCGATCCGGGCGAGCGTTCGGCGCTGCGCGCGATCGAGCGGCTGACGGGCGTGACCCTGACGCCGGCCGGGCCGGTCCCGGCCGCCTCGGAGGGCGAGGCGGATCGCGCCGGCGAGCGTCGCCGACGCGGCGGCGGCGGCGGCGGC
>DATFKM010000130.1:0-8495 GCA_035268645.1 Paracoccaceae bacterium
AGGGGTCGGCGCGGCGGCCGTCCTGGTGCACCACGACGACCCGGACGCGCATCAGGGCGTAGTCGCGGCCATAGGGGCGTTCGGCCAGCGGCGTCATGCGCATGCCGGCTATGCCGGCGCGGTCCACCGCCGCGAAGAAGCGCTCGGAGAGGGCGATGCGGCCCTCGCGCCGTTCGGTGACGTCCGAGGCCGTGTCGCCGATGCGCACGAAGGTGGTGTCGAGGAGGGCGGCGTGAGCGGGGGCGTCGCGGCGGTTGAAGGTCTCCTGCATCGCGTCGAGGAGGGGGCGCGCGGTCTCGATGCCCCGCGCCCCGTCGTCGGCGGCGGTCGGCGCGGCCTCGCCGCCCGTGCGGTCGAGCAGGTTGCCGGCGGTGGAGTTCACGGTGCAGCAGAGACGCAGGACGCCGCCGCGCTCGCGCAGCACCCAGAACTCCTCGCGCTCGTCGGTCTCCAGCCCGTCTTCGAGGCGGAGGCGGATCGCGGCGCGCACGGTGACGAGATGCGCGGCGTAGGGGCGGATCGAGCGGTACTCGGCGACGTGCCCCTCGACGCCGAGGTCGCGCAGCGCCGGCGCGAGGGCGGCGAGGCGGGCGCGAAGGTCCGCCTCCTCCCGCAGGATGTGCGGCCCCGCCTCCACATACGCGACGGAGGGCAGCTCGAAGCAGTCGACATAGGTTTCCGCCTCGGCGGCGTCGTGCGCCGCGCGAAGGCGTTCGAAGAAGGCCTGCGGGGTCGACGGCAAGGTCAGCCGACCCGTTCGAGCACGGTGGCCGCGCCCATGCCGGAGGCGACGCAGAGCGTGGCGAGGGCGGTCTCCTTGCCGCTGCGCTCCAGCTCGTCGAGGGCGGCGCCGACGATGATCGCGCCGGTGGCGCCGAGCGGGTGGCCGAGGGCGATGGCGCCGCCGTTGGGGTTCACCTTGGCGTGGTCGACGTCGAAATGCTGCATGAAGCGCAGGACGACGGCGGAGAACGCCTCGTTCACCTCGCAGACGTCGATGTCGCCGATGCCCATGCGGGCGGCCTTGAGCACGCGCTCGGTCACGGGGACGGGGCCGGTGAGCATCATGGTGGGGTCGGTGCCGATCTTGGCGGTGGCGCGGATGCGGGCGCGGGGCTTGAGGCCGAGGCGCTCGCCCGCCTCCCTGGAGCCGACGAGGACCGCGGCGGCGCCGTCGACGATGCCGGAGGAGTTGCCGGCGTGGTGGACGTGAGTGACGCGCTCGAGCTCGGGGTATTTGAGGATGGCCACCTTGTCGAAGCCGGGCATGCTCTCGCCGAGGTCCTTGAAGCTGGGCTTCAGGGCGCCGAGGGACTGCATGTCGGTCTCGGGGCGCATGTGCTCGTCGCGGTCGAGGATGGCGAGGCCGTTCTGGTCGCGCACGGTCATCACGGACTTCGCGAAGCGGCCCTCCTCCCAAGCCTTGGCGGCGCGCTTCTGGCTCTCGACCGCGTAGGCGTCGCAGTCGTCGCGGGAGAAGCCGTAGCGGGTGGCGATGACGTCGGCGCCGATGCCCTGGGGCACGAAGTAGCCGCGGAAGGCGAGGGTGGGGTCGGCGGCGACGGCGGCGCCGTCGGAGCCCATCGGCACGCGGCTCATCATCTCGACGCCGCCGGCGACGTAGAGCTCCCCGGCGCCGCCCTTCACCTGGTTGGCGGCGAGGTTCACGGCCTCCATCCCGCTGGCGCAGAAGCGGTTGATGGAGAGGCCGGGGACGCTCTCGTCGTAGCGGGAGTAGAGGACCGCGGAGCGGGCGAGGCAGGCGCCCTGCTCGGCGACCTGGGTGGCGTTGCCCCAGATCACGTCGTCGATCTCGCGGGTGTCGAGGGCGTTGCGGCGGGCGATCTCGTCCAGCACCTCGGCCGAGAGGCGCACCGAGGTCACCTCGTGCAGGCCGCCGTCGGCGCGGCCCTTGCCGCGGGGGGTGCGGACGGCGTCGAAGATGTAGGCGTCGGTCATGGCGGGCTCCCTTCGAGGGGCGGGGGCGTCCGGCGGCGGGGTCGGACGCCGTCGGGGCGGCGCGGCGGCGCGGGCGGCGGCGTCAGGCGAGCCAGAGATACAGCGCGCAGGCGATGACGATCAGGGAGAAGACCGGTCCGGCGGGCTCGAACTGATCACGGTTGCGCGAGTCGATGCCGACCCAGGCGGCGGTCGTGAAGACGAGGATGACCGCGCCCGCGAGCCACCAGATCATCACCCACTTGGAATAGACGATCAGCGCGAGCCAGGCGGCGACCATCACCGCGTCGACGCCGAGGCGGGCCTTGGCGATCGGGCCGAGGGTCGTCCCCTCGGCGGGCCGCCACTCGTCGCGGCGCAGCCAGAACAGGCGGGAGGCGACGGCGGCGGAGAACAGGCCGACGAGCTCGATGATGAATTCGAACATGGCTGGGCGGACCCTCGGCAGGCTCGGTGGCGGGGACGCGCCGCCCCCGGGGGGGGGCGACGCGCGGCGGAGGGCGGCGTCAGCGGCCGTCGGGCATCAGCTCGTACGGGGCCTTGAAGCCGGGCATTGCGGCGATGCGCTCGGTCAGCGCCACGACGTTGGGGTATTCGCCGAGGTCGAAGGGCAGCTCCTCGCCGTAGTAGAGGTAGCCGACGATCGAGAGGTCGGCGATCGAGAGGCCCGGCGTGGCGACGAACTCCCGGCCCTCGAGCCGCTTGTCGAGCACCTTGAGCGCGGCCTTCATGCGGCCCTGCAGGAAGCCGATGACGTCGGGGTTGCGCTTCTCCTCCGGCATGAAGTGGGCGAGGAAGCGCAGCGGCGCGATGGTGCTCGTGAAGCTGTAGTTGTCCCAGAGCAGCCAGCGCATGACCTCGCGCCGTTCCTCGGGCGAGGACCAGCCGAACCTGCCCTCCTGCTCCACGAGGTAGTCGAGGATCAGGCCGGACTGGGAGAGGACGACGTCGCCGTGCTCGAACACCGGGACCTGGGCCATCTCGTTGATCTGCGCGAACTCGGGCGTGCGGTGCTGGCCGGTGAAGAAGTCCACCTTCACCGCCTCCCAGTCGCAGCCGGCGAGTTCGAGATAGAGGGCGTCCTTGTAGGCGTTGCCGGACTGGGCGAAGCAATGGAGGCGATATTTCGCCATTCTGGGATCCTCCTCGGCGTCGCTTCGGACGCCTGGTGTCTTTCGGGGGGCGACCCGGCCGCCCTGTCGCGGGCGGACGGGCGGGGTCGACGTGGAAGGGCGGTCGCCGCGTCAGAGGCCGCGGGCGATGATCTCCCTCATGATCTCGTTGGTGCCGCCGTAGATGCGCTGCACGCGGGCGTCCTGCCACATCTCGGCGATGGGGTATTCCATCATGTAGCCGTAGCCGCCGAACACCTGCAGGCACTCGTCGATGACCTTGTTCTGCAGGTCCGAGAGCCAGAACTTGGCCATCGCGCCCTCCTCGGCCGTGAGCTCCCCGCGCAGGTGCTTGCGGATGCAGTGGTCGAGATAGGCGCGGGCGACGGTGGTGTCGGTCTTGGCCTGGGCGAGGCGGTGGGCGAGGGTCTGCTTCTCGATGATCGGCTTGCCGAACGCCTCGCGCTGCTTGGCGTAGTCGATGGCGAGGGCGACGGCGCCCTCCATCGCGCCGACGGCGCCGCAGCCGATGATGAGCCGCTCCTGCGGGAGCTGGTTCATCATCTGGAAGAAGCCCTTGTTCTCCTCGCCGCCGAGCAGGTTCTCGGGCGGGACGGGGACTTCGTCGAAGAACAGCTCGGAGGTGTCGGCGGCGTGCAGGCCCGCCTTCTCGAGGTTGCGGCCGCGGCGGAAGCCCTCGGCGCCCTCGGTCTCGACGGCGACGAGGGAGATGCCCTTGGCGCCCTCGTTCGGGTCGGTCTTGCAGGCGACCAGGATCAGGTCGGCGTGCTGGCCGTTGGTGATGAAGGTCTTGGAGCCGGAGACGCGGTAGACGTTGCCGTCCTTCACCGCCTTGGTGCGGATGCGCTGCACGTCGGAGCCGGTGGCGGGCTCGGTCATGGCGAGGGCGCCGATGATCTCGCCGCTGGCCATCTTCGGGAGCCAGCGCTTCTTCTGCTCCTCCGTCCCGTAGGCGAGGACGTAGTGGGCGACGATGCCGGAATGGACGCCGTTGCCCCAGCTCGCGAAGTTCTCGCGGGGCGGGATCATGTTGAGCAGCGCCTCGTGGCCGAAATCGCCGCCGGCGCCGCCCCATTCCTCGGGGATCGAGGCGCAGAGGAGGCCGGCCTCGCCCGCCTCGTTCCAGGCCTCGCGGTCCATCTTGCCGGCCTTGCGCCAGCGCTCGAAGTGCTTCGACCACTTCTCCCGGATGAACTTCGTGGTGAGATCCTCGAGCGCGGCGTGCTCTTCGGTCATCCAGTCGGAACGGGGGGGTTGGAAGCTCATGGCGCGGCGGTCCTCCCTGACGCGGTTTTCGGGCGCATCGTAAGGTCCGCGCGGCGCGAGTCCATCGCGCCGCGCGGCCCCCGGGATCAGAACGCCTCGGCCTCCAGCGCCATGACGGGCTCGGCGCCCGACTTGATGCGCGCGAGGCGCAGGCCCGTCTCCGGCAGCAGGCGGCTCATGTAGTAGCGCCCGGTGCGGAGCTTGGCGCGGTAGAACGCCTCCTCCGTCGTGCCGGCCTCCAGCGCCTCGTGGGCGGCGAGGGCCATCCGGGCCCAGCCGTAGCCGAGGCAGACATGCCCGAAGAGGTGCATGAAGTCGGTCGAGCCGGCGAGCGCCTCGTTCGGGTTCTTCATGCCGTTCTGCATGAAGAACATCCCGGCCTCCTGAAGGTCCTTCGACGCCTGCTTGAGGGGGTCGAGGAAGTCCTTCTTCAGGTCCTCGCGGCCCTCGTGCTCCTTCAGGAAGGTCTTCACGAGCTCGAAGAAGGCCATGACGTGCCTGCCGCCGTCCGCCGCCAGCTTGCGGCCCACGAGGTCCAGCGCCTGCACGCCGTTCGCGCCCTCGTAGATCATGGCGATGCGGCTGTCGCGGACGAACTGGGACATGCCCCATTCCTCGACGTAGCCGTGACCGCCGTAGACCTGCTGGGCCTGCGTCGCCATCTCGTACGCCTTGTCGGTGACGAAGCCCTTGATCACCGGCGTCATCAGCGAGACGAGCCCCTCGGCGGCCTTGTCGTCCTCGCGGTGGGCGCGGTCGATCAGGGTCGCGCCCCAGAGGGCGAACATGCGCGCGCCCTCCACGAACGCCTTCTGGTCGAGCAGCATGCGCCGGATGTCGGGATGGACGATGAGCGGGTCGGCGGGCTGGTCGGGCTCGGCGGCGCCGGTGACGGCGCGGCCCTGACGGCGGTCGAGCGCGTAGTCGCGGGCGTTCTCGTAGGCGACGGCGGCCTGGGAGAGGCCCTGCAGGCCGACGCCGATGCGCGCCTCGTTCATCATGGTGAACATGGCGCGGAGGCCCTTGTGCGCCTCGCCGACCAGCCAGCCGGTCGCGTCGTCGTAGTTCATCACGCAGGTGGCGTTGCCGTGGATGCCCATCTTCTCCTCGAGCTTCCCGCAGGTGACGCCGTTGCGGGGGCCGAGGGAGCCGTCCTCGTTCACGAGGACCTTCGGCACGATGAAGAGGGAGATGCCCTTCACGCCGTCGGGCCCGCCGGGGATCTTCGCCAGCACCAGGTGGACGATGTTCTCGGCCATGTCGTGCTCGCCGGCCGAGATGAAGATCTTCTGGCCGGTGACGCGGTAGGAGCCGTCGTCCTGCGGGACGGCCTTGGTGCGCAGGAGGCCGAGATCGGTGCCGCAGTGGGGCTCGGTCAGGTTCATGGTGCCGGTCCATTCGCCGGAGACCATCTTCGGCAGCCAGGTGGCCTTCTGCTGGTCCGAGCCGTGGGCGCGGATCGCGGAATAGGCGCCGTGGGTGAGGCCGGGATACATCATCAGCGCCATGTTGGCGGCGGAGTGCATCTCTCCGACCGCGGTGGCGAGGACGAAGGGCATGCCCTGGCCGCCGTAGTCGGGATCGCAGTCGAGCCCGGTCCAGCCGCCTTCGCGCAGGGTGTCGAAGGCCGCCTTGAAGCCCTCCGGCGTGCGGACGACGCCGTTCTCGAGCACGCAGCCCTGCCGGTCGCCGATCCGGTTGAGCGGGGCGAGCACCTCGGAGGCGATCTTGCCGGCTTCCTCGAGGATCGCGCCGGTGAAGGCGGGATCGAGTTCGTCGTAGCCCGTGATGCCGGCCTCGTGGACCTTCAGCGCCTCGTGCAGGACGAAGGCGTAGTCGCGGAGCGGGGGGGTGTAGGTCGGCATCTGAAGTCTCCCTGAAGCGCGGCGGAGGGCCGGGACGGCGGCCGTTTCCCGAAAATCTGCGCCGGCCCCCGACGGGAGGCCGGACGCACTTTGCCTACGGCCCGCCGCAGGGGGCGGGCCGGGCGGAACGGCCGAAGCCGTTCCGGAACCGGGTCGCGCGGACGCCGGCGCGGGGCCGGCGCCGCGGGCTCACTCGGCGGCCGACCGGGAGATCACGCCGCGCTCGGCGAGGACCCGCTCGCCCCAGGCGATGCTGTCCTCGAGGTCCCCGATCGCCTCGTCGAGCTCCGCGCGCTGGGCGCGCATCGCGTCGAGGCGGACCAGCGCCCGCTCGTAGGTGCGGGCGATCTGGGTGGTCTGCTGGTCGCCGATCTCGTAGAGGTCGAGCAGTTCCTTGATCTCGTCGAGGCTGAAGCCGAAGCGCTTGCCGCGCAGGATCAGCGTCAGGCGCGCCTTGTCGCGCTTGGTGAAGAGGCGCCGCTGCCCTTCCCGCTTCGGGTGCAGGAGCTCCTTGTATTCGTAGAAGCGCAGGGTGCGGGGGGTGACGTCGAACTCGGCGCACATCTCGCCGATGGTGGTGTAGGTTTCGGTCATGTTCCGTCTGATGAGTCGTTCGGGCTGTTTCATGGCTCCCTCAAACATGGGTTGACGTGAGCGTCAAGTTCAAGGGGCGCCGCGTTCGGCGGCGGTCACGCTCGCGCGAACCGGCCCCGGCGCTGGACCGGCGGCGCCCCGCCGGGCTAGAGCGTCCGGGCCGATCCCTCGCCGTCGCGGAGACCGTTCGACATGGCCGAAGACGACGGGCCGCCCGCGCCCGACCCGACCGGAGAGCCCGATCCCGACCGCATCGCCGAGATCGGGCGGCGCTTCGTCGGCGCGATCCCGTGGTCGAAGGCGCTCGGCATGGAGCTGCTGGCGCTGCATCGGGGCGTCGCCGAGATGCGCACGCCCTACGACGCGCGCTTCGTGGGCGACGCGGCGACGGGGGTGCTGCACGGGGGCGTGCTGACGGCGCTGCTCGATTCCTGCTCCGGCGCGGCGGTGATGAGCCATCCGAGCGGGCCGCTCGGCACCGCGACCATCGACCTCAGGATCGACTACATGCGGGCCGCGCGCCCCGGAAAGGCGGTGACGGCGCGGGCCGAGTGCCACCGCGCCACGCGCTCCGTCGCCTTCGTGCGCGCCGTCGCCTACGAGGACGATCCGGAGGATCCGGTCGCCACCTCCACCGGCGCCTTCACCATCGAGCGGGGGCCGGCATGAGCCGCGCGCGCCCGGAGCCGGTGCAGGTCGTCAAGGCGCGGCGCGACGCGGCGCTGGCGACGCTGGTCGAGGGGCTGCCCTTCGCGCGCTTCCTCGGCGTCGGGTTCGAGCGGATGGGCGACGAGCTGACCGCGCAGCTGACCTACGACGACCGCATCATCGGAAACCCGATGCTGCCGGCGATCCACGGCGGCGCCACGGGCGCGTTCCTGGAGATCGCGGCGCAGGTGGAACTGGCCTGGGCCGCGGTGTGGGAGCGGATGGAGGCCGGCGGCGAGGCCGCGGCGGCGATCGAGCGGGGCGAGTTCCCGCCGATGCCCAAGACCATCGACTTCACCGTGGACTATCTGCGCGCCGGTCTGCCGCGGGACGCCTACGCCCGCGCCACCATCAACCGGGCGGGTCGGCGCTACGCCTCGGTGCGGGTGGAGGCCTGGCAGGACGAGCGCGGGCGGCCCTTCGCCGCGGCGACCGGCCACTTCCTGATGCCGGAGGCGGGCGCGGCGCGGAAGGCCGGGGGGGCGTGAGCGAGGTTCCCGCGGGGGCGGGCGCGGCGGAGACGCGGCTGAGCAACCGGCGGGTGCTGGCGATCGCGCTGCCGATCCTGCTCTCCAACGTCACGGTGCCGCTTCTGGGCGCGGTCGACACCGCCGTCATCGGGCAGCTCGGCCGCGCCGCGCCGATCGCGGCGGTGGGGCTGGGCGCGACGGCGACGCATTTCGTCTACTGGATGTTCGGGTTCCTGCGGATGGGCACCTCGGGCCTCGTCGCGCAGGCGAGCGGGGCGGGCGACGCGGCGGAGACCGGCGCGCTGCTGACGCGCGCGCTGATCGTGGCGCTGGGCGCGGGGCTGGTCTTCGTCCTGCTGCAGGTCCCGATCGTGGCGGGCGCGATGGCGCTCTCGCCCGCCGACGCGGAGGTGGAGGCGATGGCCGCCGCCTATCTCTCGATCCGGCTCTGGGGGGCGCCCTTCGCGATCTCTGTCTACGCGCTGACCGGCTGGCTGATC
>DATFKM010000131.1:0-2000 GCA_035268645.1 Paracoccaceae bacterium
CCGCCGGTCGCGGCGCATCCCGGCCGGCGCGGAGGGGCGCGATCGCATCGGGCCGGAGGGGCGCGATCGCATCGGGCAAAGGCCCCGGACGCGGCGGCCGCAAGCCGAGGCCGAGGTCTCCGCCCGGCCGGCTCCGACGAGAGCGGACCGGCGGCGCCGCGCGGGAGAGATCCGCGAGGACGGCTCGGGCTCTCAGCGGCCCTGGGCGCCGCGCCTCAGCCAGTCGTGCACGAAGGCGAGTTTGCGCAGGGCCGGCGCGGAGAGCACGAAGGGATAGAGGTCCGGCAGGCCCATCGAGCGGTTGACGTGGTTCATGCCCACCGCGAGCGACGCCGCCACGTGCACCAGAAGATTCGGATCCGGCTCGGCATAGGCGTCCCAGCCGGGCTTGGGCAGGTCGGGCGAGGAGAGGCCGGCCGCCGAGAAGCTGTCGGCGAGGTCGGTGAGATGGAGCAGATGGGCCACGGTCTCGGCCCAGTCCTCATGCGGATGGGCCGAAGCGTAGGTGGTCAGGTACTGGTCGCGCCAGCCCGGCGGCGGGCCGTCATGGTAGTGGCGCTGCAGGGCGGCCGGGTAGTCCTGCCGTTCGTCCCCGAAGGCGCCGCGGAAGGCGGCGAGAAAGTCCTCGCGCAGGCTGAGGCGCCACCAGAGCATGTGCGCGATCTCATGGCGCATGTGGCCGATCATGGTGCGGTAGGGCTCGTCGAGCGCCTCGCGGCGGGTCACGCGCAGGACCGGGTCGGCCTCGGCCACGCTGATCGTCACGACGCCTTCGACGTGGCCCATCAGCACCGGCGTCGCGCCTTCGGCCAGCATGTGGAAGACCGGCGGCGCGCCCGGGTCCTCGGGGCGGAACCAGTGCCAGCGGCCGAGATTGTCGATCACCCAGCGCTTCGCGGCCTCCGTCACCGCCCAGTTCGGCAGCGCGTCGGGGATCGAGAGGTCGGGCGCGAGCGCGGTCATGGCGCAGGAGCGGCAGAACGCGCCCGCCTCCGGCGCGATCCAGTTGCAGCCGATGCGCTCGCGATTGGCGCAGAACGGCGGCATCGGCAGAAAGGCGCGCGCCTGCGGGTCGTAGGCGACGGGCGTGCCGTCGGCGGTGGCGAGGTTGTCGAAGTAGAGCAGGCCGTCGCCGACGGGGTTGCTGAACAGTCGCATGGGGTCGGGCCTCCGAAGGTCCGGCTGCGCGGGGCGACCGCGCGGCGTCCGGGGTCGCCGTCGGGCAGTGTCTCAGGAAGCGCAGGCCGCCGAAACCCGGCGCGCGGGCCGCGGCGTCGGAGGACTATTCCGGCAGGCCGGCGGCGCGGAGGCCGGCGCGGTAGCGCTCCATCGCCGGCTCGTCGGAAAGCTTGATGAAGCTGCCGGAGATGGTCGCGTCGGGCATGATCTCGCGGATCTCGGCGACGGCCTCCTCGGCCTTCTCGGTCTCTCCGAGGCGGCCGTAGACGGCGGCGCGCCACCAGCGGTTGCCGATGAAGCGGGGATTGGCGCGGCGCGCGGCCTCGAGCGACTCCGCGGCCTCCGCGTAGCGCTCGAGGATGAAGAGCGCCTGGCCGAGAAGCTGGTCGGGCAGCCAGTCGTGGAACGGGTTGAGGCGGATCGCGACGCGCAGGCGACGCTCGGCCTCGGCGCCGCGGCCGAGGAAGATCAGCGGCAGCGAGGCCTGGGTGAGCATCCGCGGCTGGGCGGGCTCCATCTCGATCGCCCGGTCCCATTCGGCGGCCGCGGTCGCGTAGTCGCGGGTGTTGAAGGTGGCGTGGGCGAAGACCGCCTGGAGATACCAGTCGTCGGGGTTCTCCTCGACGAGGCGGCGGGCCTCGGCCAGCCCGGCCGCGATGGCGGCGGGCGGATCGGAGGCGACGCGGAACCAGCCCTTCTGCGATTCCATGAAGGCGAGGACGCCCTGGGCGCGGGGGAAGTCCGGGTCGATCTCGAGCGCGCGGCGGGCGAGCGCGCTCGCGTTGGCGTAGGCGTCGGGGGTGTTGATCCAGCTTTCGTGG
>DATFKM010000132.1:0-2762 GCA_035268645.1 Paracoccaceae bacterium
AGATACTTGTAGCCGCACCCCACCGCGAAATCCGCGCCCGTCCCGGCCAGATCCACCGGAAACGCCCCGGCCGAATGCGCGAGGTCCCAGACCGTCAGCGCCCCCGCCGCATGCGCCTTCGCCGTCAGCGCCGCCATGTCGTGCCGCCGCCCGGTGCGGTAGTCCACCTCGGTCAGCATCAGCGCCGCGACCTCCGGCCCGACCGCGCCCGAGACCTCCTCCGGCGCCACCACCTTCAACTCCCGCCCGAGCGCCCGGCAGAGATTGGCGGCGACGTAGAGATCCGTCGGAAAGTTCCCCGAGTCGCTCAGCACCACCCCCTCGGGCCTGAGCGCCAGCGCCGCCGACAGCACCTTGAAGAGGTTCACCGAGGTCGAATCCCCAGCCCGCACCGTGCCCTCGGCCGCCCCGACCAGCCGCGCGATCCGCTCGCCGACCCGCGCCGGCAGGTCGATCCACCCGGCCTCGTTCCAGCCGCGGATCAGCAGCCCGCCCCACTCGGCCTCCACCGCCGCCGCCACCCGCGCCTTCGCCGCCTTCGGCAGCGGCCCCAGCGAATTGCCGTCGAGATAGACCAGCCCCTCCGGCAGCGCGAACGCCGCGCGCGTGGCGGCGAAAGGGTCTCCCGCGCGGTCCTCCGGCATTCTCCGCTCCTTCTCACGGGCCGCCTCGGGCGAAACCTCGGCCGTCGCGCCCCGGCGCGCAAGGTCCCGCGGCGCAGGGGCGCGCCCGCCTAGCGTCGCACGATCGGCACGAAGGCGTCGAGCGACGGCAACGCATCGCCGCGACGAGGGCGTCTGCCGGAAGGGGAGTCGCGGATGCTCGTCGAACCCGACTCGCCGACCAGGACGGTCGGCGCCGCCGTCTTCGTGGAGCGGCCGCAGACGATCGGCGCGTCCGGCGCAGGCAGGTCGACGCTCCTGCGCATGATCAACCGGCTTGCCGATCCGAGCGCCGGGCGCATCCTCGTCGACCGCGTCGACGTCTCGGCCCTCCGCGGCGCTGCGCCGCCGGCGGCGCGACTGCGCGACGATCTTCCGGCGGTCCGATCTCGTGCCGCGGCTCGACGTCATGCTCGGCCGGCGCGAAGGCGTGGGCGCGATCCGCTCCGCCTTCGACGCGTTCTCCGACCGGGACGTGCGCGACGCGCTGCGCCCGCTCGACCGCCTCGGCATCGCCGAGCACGCGACGAGGCGGGCCGAGGCGCTGTCCGGCGGCCATCGGCAGCGCGTCGCCATCGCCCGCGCGCTGATGCAGGGCTCGAAGACGGTCCTCGCGGACGAGCCCGTCGCCTCGTCCGACCCGACGAACGCCAGATCGTGACGGCGGCGCCGCGCGCCGTTCACGAGGAGGACGGCCTCACCGTCATCTGCAACCGGCACGCGCTCGACACCGCGCGGCGCTGCCGCGACCGCGTGATCGGCATGCGCAACGGCGGCGTCGTCTTCGACGGCCCCGCCGAGGGGCTGACCGAAGCCGCCGCGCGCGAGATCCGCGGCGCCCGGGACGGCCTTCTCGGTGGTCGCGACCTCCACCGGCCTCGACGTCCTCACCCCCTCGGAGCGCCGCGCCCGCGCGGTCTCCGCAGCGGGCTGACGCCCCGCCACCCGCACCGCATCCCCGAACGGAGCCCGAACCATGAAGACGCTCGTCACCGCGGCGTCGCCGCCGCCCCGGTCCTCGCCTGCGCCGAGGCGGCGCCCTCGCGCCAGTCCTCTCGCTGATGACGACGCGCAACCTCGACGTGCCGGGCTGGGTGGCGGCCACCGCGTCGCGATCGCCGGCGGCGGCTTCCGCCACGAGATCCCGGGCGGCGGCGCCCTCTCGGCCCGTGCCGCCGAGGGCGGCATCGCGGCCGAGCTCCCCGAGGGCATGACGCCGGAGACCGCGCCCGACTGGCTCCGCGCACGGTGGAGGCGCGCCTTGCCGTCGGCGGGCGCGTGCAGGTCACCCGCCCCCGGATCGAGGTGCACCGCCACTTCCGGGGCTGGGAGAACTTCCGGTTCCAGCGCGGGGCGGGCTCCGGTCGCCGGCCTGGTCGGAGGACCGGATCGAGCCCGAGACGTCGAACGCCGCCCTCATCTTCGAGACGTGCCGGACCGATCCCGACCGGCGGCACGGCGAGGTCGACGTCGCCCTGCTCGAGACGCCGATGACGGCCGTCCTCGGCGCCCTCGTCGCCTGCCTCGTCGGCCTGCCGCTCGCCTTCCTCGCGGCGCGCAACCGCACGCCTTCGATGACGGCATGCGCCGCCTCTTCGACGTGCAGCGCGGGGTGGACGCGCCGATCCGGTCGCTGATCTTCATCCGCGCCTCCGGCCTCGGCCCGCGCACCGGCGCGCCCGCCATCGCCTTCACCGACACCCTCGGCAAGCCGTTCTCGGAGGCGCTGGAGACCGTCGACGACAACACGGATCGACGGCGTGCGCGCCGGTGCGCGGGCCGCCGCCCCCATGCTCCCCCGACGGACCGTCCAATGCCCAGGCTCTCCGAGGCCCCCCGGATCGACCCGACCTCGCGGGTGACGGACTCCCGCCTCGGCCGCCACGTCGAGATCCGACGCGACCGCGTGGTGAGCGACACCACGCTCGGCGACCACCCCTACGGCGCCGGCCGGAATCGCATCGTCCACGGCGAGGTCGGCACGTTCGCCGACATCGCCGGCCTCGTACGGCTGAACCCGGGCGACGACCCCCGGTGGCGCGCCTCGCAGCACCATTTCATGTACCGCGCCGGCGACCATTTCGACGACGCCGAGCCCGA
>DATFKM010000133.1:0-6022 GCA_035268645.1 Paracoccaceae bacterium
CGACGTCGACCAGAACACGCTGCGCCTCAAGCGCTATGAGAACGTCTGGTCGCTGGGCGACGTGATGAACGCCCCCAACGCCAAGACCGCCGCGGCCGCGCGCAAGCAGGCGCCGATCGTGGCGCAGAACGTGATGGCCGACATGGGCAAGGGGGCCGGGGTCGCGCATTATGACGGCTACGGCTCCTGCCCGCTGACGGTGGAGCGGGGCCGGATCGTGCTGGCCGAGTTCGGCTACGGCGGCGCGCTCAAGCCCTCGTTCCCGAGCTGGCTGATCGACGGGACGAAGCCGACCCGTGCGGCCTGGTTCCTGAAGGAGAAGCTGCTGCCGCCGGTCTACTGGCATGCGATGCTGAAGGGACGCGAATGGCTCGCGGCGCCGACCATCCTGCCCGCCGCGCCGACGCCGCACGAGGCCCGGGACGCCTGCGACTTCGCCGAGCCCGCGCCGGCCGCGGCCGAACCCAAGCCCTCGGTCCTCGCGGAGTGAGCCGGTCCGCCGGCCCCTCGGCCCGGCTCGTGCCGCGCGCCGGGCCCGCCGTGGCCGGATCGGCCCGGCGGGACCGGCCGGATCCGGCCCTCGCTCCCGCCCGCTGGGCTTCGACGACGGCGACGCCTCGCGAAGAGGGTGATCGTGCGGGCGCGCCCGCTCCCGACGGCGTCCTCGGCCCGCGGCCGGTCTCGCGCCGCATCCGGGTCTCGGCGGCGGTCGAGCCCGCATCCAGCCTTCGTCGCCGCGCCCGCGGTTCCGGTCAGCCGCGCTCGTCGAGCCGTCGCCGTTCGGCGCGGAGGTCTCTCCCGCGCCGGGCCTCTCGGCCGGATCGGGGCCCGGATCGTTTCCGGCGTGGAAATCCGAATCCCGAGGCGCGGTCCTCCGGGCCACGAAGCGTCCGTTCCGGATACGACGCTCCGGCGTCGCTCGGGTTTCCGCGGCGATCTTTCCGGTCGCGGGACGGGCCGGCTCGCCCCGCCTCCCGAACCCCGACCGGGGACCGCGAAAACGCGCATTCGCCCGCCTTCGATCCTCGAGCCACCTCGCGTCCACGGCCCGGACGTCTCCCGCCCGCGGAACGCCGACGTCGCGGATGCCCGCCGGCGACGCTTGCGGCCCACGGCGATCATGGGCATGCCCGACGAGCTTTCGCCCGTCGGTAGCGCCGACCGAGCCTTCCTGCCGAGAGAACCGATGGCCCGCCGCACCTTTCGCGACCATTTCCCGATCCTGACATGGGGCGCCGCCTACGGCCGCGCCGCCGCCTTCGACGACCTCGTCGCGGCGGTGATCGTCACCATCATGCTGATCCCGCAGTCGCTCGCCTACGCGCTGCTCGCGGGCCTGCCGCCCGAGGTCGGGCTCTACGCCTCGATCGCGCCCCTGGTGCTCTACGCCGTGTTCGGAACCTCGCGCGCCCTCGCCGTCGGTCCGGTCGCCGTCGTCTCGCTGATGACCGCGGCGGCGGTGGGCGAGGTCGCGTCCGTCGGCACGCCGGAATACCAGGCCGCGGCGTTGGCGCTGGCGCTGCTCTCGGGCCTGATCCTGACCGCCATGGGTCTGCTGCGGCTCGGCGTGCTCGCGAACTTCCTCTCCCACCCGGTGATATCGGGCTTCATCACCGCCTCCGGGATCATCATCGCGGCGAGCCAGCTCAAGCACATCCTCGGCGTGCCCGCCGAGGGGCATGCGCTGCCGCAACTGCTCGGCTCTCTGATCTCGCGGCTGCCCGAAGCCAGCCTCGCCACCCTCGCCGTCGGCGTCCCCGTCACCGCCTTCCTGTTCTGGGTCCGCAAGTCCCTGAAGCCGCTCCTCGTCGCGAAGGGGCTGCCGCCGCGCCTCGCGGACGTGCTGGCCAAGGCGGGTCCGGTCGCCGCCGTCGCGGTCACCGCGCTCGCCGCCTGGTGGCTCGATCTCGGGGCGGCGGGCGTCGCGCTCGTCGGCGAGGTCCCGCAAGGCCTGCCGCCGCTGACCTTGCCGCCGCTCGACCTCGAACTCTGGGGCTCCATCGCCGCCTCCGCGCTGCTGATTTCCGTCATCGGGTTCGTCGAGAGCGTCTCGGTCGCCCAGACCCTCGCGGCCAAGAAGCGGCAACGCATCGACCCGGACCAGGAACTGGTCGGCCTCGGCGCCGCCAATCTCGGCGCCGCCTTCACCGGCGGCTATCCGGTCACCGGCGGCTTCGCGCGCTCCGTCGTCAACTTCGACGCGGGCGCCGAGACCCCCGCCGCGGGCCTCTTCACCGCGGCCGGCATCGCGCTCGCCACCGTGTTCCTGACGCCGCTGCTGCTCTTCCTCCCCAAGGCCACGCTCGCCGCCACGATCATCGTCGCGGTGCTCTCGCTGGTCGATCTCGGCGCGCTTGGTCGCACGCTGGCCTATTCGCGGTCCGACTTCGCGGCCATGGCCGCGACCATCGTCCTCACCCTGCTCGTGGGCGTCGAGGCGGGCGTGGTCTCGGGGGTGATCCTCTCCCTCGCGCTGCACGTCTGGCGGACCTCGCGGCCTCACGCCGCCGTCGTCGGTCAGGTGCCGGGGACCGAGCACTTCCGCAACGTCGAGCGTCACCGCGTCGTCACCACGCCCGACCTCGTCACGTTGCGCATCGACGAGAGCCTGTGGTTCCCGAACGCCCGCTGGCTCGAGGACCGCGTCCACGCCCTGCTCGCCGAAACGCCGGATCTCGCCGATCTCGTGCTCATGTGTCCCGCCGTGAACGCGATCGACGCCTCGGCTCTCGAATCGCTGGAGGAGATCAACCGCCGCCTCGCCGACGCCGGGGTGACGCTGCATCTCTCGGAGGTGAAGGGACCCGTGATGGATCGGCTGTCGCGCACCCATTTTCTGGACGAGCTCACGGGGCGCGTGTTCCTGACCCAGTACGACGCCTTCGCCACGCTTCGGCCGGAGGTCGCCGCGGCGGCCCGCGGCGCGCCGCGGGCCGAGGGCCGCATGGACCGACCGCAGCCGTCGCCCGGGGGCTGAGCGCGCTCTCCGGCGCGGCGGGCCGACGCGCCCCGCTTCCCCTCGCCTCCCGCAGCCGCTAAGCGTTGTTGCAGAGCACAATGCGTGGAGCCAGTCTTGCGCGACGCGGTCGCCCTCCTGCCCGACCTGATCGCCCCGCTCGCTCCGGGCGCGGCCGAGGATTCGGCGCGCTTCGGCGCGAAGGCGGCGCGGCTCGCGCGGCTCGCGGGCCTCGGGGCGCCGGTGAAGCGCGGCTTCGTCATCGCGGCCGAACTCGTGGCCGAGGTCGCCGAGGATCCGGCCGCCGCGCGTCCCCGCCTCGCGGCCGCGCTCGATGCCGCCCTCGAGCGGCTCGATGCAGGGGCGCTGCTCGCCCTGCGCGGATCGCCGGCGGATCCCGCCTGGGGCGGGCCGCCGGCGCTGCTCAATCTCGGCGCGGCGCCGCAGGCGCTCGCTCCGCGCATCGGCGAGCGCGCGGCGCGCGACGTGCAGCGCCGGCTCGTCCAGGCGCACGCCGTCGCCCTCGGCGCCGACGCCGAGGTCTTCGACGCCGCCCTGCACGACGCGCTCGACGCGGCCGGCGAGGACTCCGAGCGGGGATTGGACGCCGCCGCGCTCGACCGCCTGCTGGCCACCGCGCTCACGCTGCACGAGGAGGAGACCGGCGAGGGGTTCCCGAGCGGGCCGCGCGCCCAGCTGCTCGGCGCCGCGGAGGCGATGGCCCGCGCCTGGAACGCCCCCTCGGCGCGGATCCTGCGCGCCGCTCGGGGTGGCCCGGAGACCGGCGGTCTCGCGCTGATCCTGCAGGAGATGGCGCTCGGCCTCGGGCCGGGGCGCTCCGGCGCCGGGCGCGTCGCCTTCCGCTCGGAGCGCACCGGCGCGCCGGGCCTCGTCGGCCGTTTCCTCTGGCAGGCGCAGGGCGACGAGGCCCGCGCCGGTCTGCGCACGCCCCGCCTCGTCGGCTACGCCGAACGTCAGGCGGCCGGCGCGCCCGCCGCCAGCCTCGAGGAGGAGGCGCCGGAGCTCGCCGACCGTCTGCGCGCCCTCGGCGCCGTGGCCGAGCGGGCGCTCGCCGACGCGGTGACGCTCGAATTCACGCTCGAGGACGGCGTGCTGCACGTGCTCGGGGCCGAACCGTTGCGCCGCTCGGCCCGCGCCGCGGTGCGCATCGCGGTCGATCTCGCCAAGGCCGGCGCCCTGACGCGAGAGGCCGCGGTGCTGCGGGTCGATCCGGGCAGCCTGGCCGAACTCCTGCATCCGACGCTGGACCCCGCGGCGCCGCGCGACCGGCTCGCGACCGGCCTGCCGGCCTCGCCCGGCGCCGCCGCCGGGCCGATCGTGTTCAACGCGGAGGCCGCGGACGCCGCCGCGGCCCGCGGTCAGCCGGCCGTTCTGGTGCGGATCGAGACCAGCCCCGAGGACATCCGCGGCATGCATTCCGCGGCCGCCGTGCTCACCACGCGGGGCGGCATGACCTCGCACGCCGCGGTCGTGGCCCGCGGCCTCGGCACGCCCTGCGTGGTCGGCGCCTCGGCGCTGAAGCTCGACCTCGTCGCGCGCACGCTGACCGCGCCCGACGGACGCGTGTTCCGGGAGGGCGACCTCGTCACCGTCGACGGCGGCGCCGGCGAGGCGCTGGCCGGCGCCGTGCCCACGGTGCAGCCGGAATTCTCGGGCGCGCTGGCCGAGCTGATGGTCTGGTCCGATTCGCATCGCCGCATGGCCGTGCGCGCCAACGCCGACACCGCGCAGGACGCGCGCGTCGCGCTCGGCTTCGAGGCGGACGGGATCGGCCTCTGCCGCACCGAGCACATGTTCTTCGAGAAGGGCCGGATCACGGCGATGCGCCGCATGATCCTCGCCGAACGGGCGGAGGACCGGCGCGCGGCGCTCGAGCGCCTGTTGCCGATGCAGCGGGGCGACTTCATCGGGCTCTACCGCGTGATGCAGGGCCGACCCGTGACCATAAGGCTGCTCGATCCGCCGTTGCACGAATTCCTGCCGCACGGCGAGGAGGAGATCGCGGAGCTGGCGTCCGACACCGGCCTCGCCGTGCCGGAGATCCGCCGGCGGATCGCCGATCTGCAGGAGTTCAACCCGATGCTCGGCAAGCGGGGCTGTCGGCTCGGCATCGTCGTGCCCGAGATCTACGAGATGCAGGCTCGCGCGGTGTTCGAGGCCCTGGCCGCAAGCTGGACCGACGGACCGCTGGTGCGCCCGGAGATCATGATCCCGCTCGTCTCGGCCCGGCGCGAGGCGACGCTCATCCGCGGGCGAATCGACGCCGTGGCCGAGGCCGTCGCCGCGGAGACGGGTCGACGCTTCGACTATCGCGTCGGCGTCATGGTCGAGACGCCGCGCGCCGCGCTCCGCGCGGGCGACATCGCCGAGGACTGCGATTTCCTCTCCTTCGGCACCAACGACCTCACGCAGATGACCTACGGACTCTCCCGCGACGACGCCGGGCGGTTCATGCGCGATTACGTCGCCGCCGGCGTCTTCCCCGAGGATCCGTTTCACACGCTGGATCTCGACGGGGTCGGCGAACTCCTCACCCTCGCCACCGAACGCGCCCGCGCGCGCCGGCCCGGCATGAGCCTCGGCCTCTGCGGAGAGCACGGAGGCGACCCCGCTTCCGTGGACTTCTGCGAAGCGGCGGGCTTCGACTACGTCTCCTGCTCGCCCTTCCGCGTGCCGGTGGCTCGCCTCGCCGCCGCGCAGGCCGCGCTTCGCCGCCGCGGCGCCTGACCGGCGCGCCTCCCGTCGCCGGAAGGCGTCGCGAACCCGACGCGGCAAGGTTCCGAGAAGGTGAGAACGATACCCGAACATGATGCGGTCCGAATAGCGCCGAAGCGTGAACGAAACACGAACGCGGGCAAGCCTTGCCAGCCTCTCGGCGACCTGCCAGACGAAGGGGATGAGCGAAAAAACGCCCGCCGAGGACCGTCTCGCCGCCCTTCGATCAGGGGGAAAGGCCGCCGTCGCGCGCGCCCTCGCGACGCTCGAGACCGCGTCGTGGGCGCCCGAAACGCTTGCGCTGCTCGACGCCGCGAACGCGGCGCCACG
>DATFKM010000134.1:0-6637 GCA_035268645.1 Paracoccaceae bacterium
TCGGCCTGCGCGGCCTCGGCGGCCCGCGACTGGGCGTCCTTGATCGCCGCGACGATCAGGTCCTCGACGACCTCCTTGTCGTCCGGCTTGAAGATCGACGGGTCGACGTCGAGCCGCTTCAACTCGCCCTTGCCGGTCACCCAGGCCTTGACCATGCCGGCCCCGGCGGCGCCTTCGACCTCCATCGCCTCGACCTCGGCCTGCGCGGCCTGCATCTTCTCCTGAAACTCCTGCGCCTTGGCCATCATCTTGGCCATGTCGCCGAGTCCACCCAGACCCTTCAGCATGTCGGCTCCTTCCCGCGGCCCCTCCGGCCGCCCTCAGTCGTCGTCATAGGGGTCGACCGGCTCCCAGTCGGCCCAGTCCTCCTCCTCCGGCGGCTCTTCCGGCGCGGCGCCGGCCGCGTCCGCCGACGCGGCGGGCGCGACGCTCAGCTCGGCGCCGGGAAAGGCGGCGAGGGCCGCGACCACCAGCGGATGCTCGCGCAGCCTGGCCTCCAGCGCGTCGGCCTCGGCCCGACGCGTCTCCGCCAGCGTGGAGGCGCCGCCGCCGGAGACGACGGACACCATCCAGCGTGCGCCGGTCCAATCGCTGAGCCGCCGGCCGAGATCGGCCGCGAGAGCCGGCGGCGCCCCTTCGACCGGCGCGAACTCGATCCGGCCCGGCGCATAGGCGACGAGGCGAACGAACCGCTCCACCTCCGCAAGCAGCTTGGCGTCGCGCTTCGCCGAGATCAGCGCGACCACGTCCTCGAAGGTCGCATAGGCCGCCAGCGACGCCGGCGCGGCCTCGGCCGTCACCGGGCGGGGGGCGGCTTCCTCGCGCGTCCCGGGCGCCGGCGCGGCGCGCGGCGCCTCCCGCAGGAGGGCGCGGGCGCCGGCGGCGGCCGAACGGCCGGGCCCGGCGGCCCCGGCGTCGGCCGCCATGCCCTTCGGGGACCCGGGCGCGGCAGACGGAGCGCCGCCACCGCCGGCGCGGCCCGGCCCGGCCCCGCCCGGCGGGCCCGGGCCGCCCTCGGCGCCCAGACGGCGGATCAGCTCCTCCGGGCTCGGCAGCTCGCTCACCAGCGTCAGGCGGATCAGCGCCATCTCCGCCGCCGCCGCCGGATTCGGCGCCGCGGCGACCTCCTCCAGCGCCTTCAGCAGCATCTGCCAGGCGCGCGACAGCGCCCGATGCCCCAGCCCCTCCGCGAGGGCCTTGGCGCGGGCGCGGGCGTCCGGCCCCTCGGTCGGATCGTCGGCCGCCTCCGCCCGGATCTTGGCGATGCTGATCCAGTGCGCGATCTCGGCAAGTTCGCGCAGCACCGCCTCCGGATCGGCGCCCTGCGCGTGCTGGTCGCGGAACTCGTCCAGCGCCGCCGCCGCGTCGCCGCGCATCACCGCCTCGAAGAGATCCAGCGCCCGGCCCCGATCGGCGAGGCCCAGCATCGCCCGCACCGCCTCGGCATCCGCCTCTCCGGCCCCATGCGCGATCGCCTGATCCAGCAGCGAGAGCGCGTCGCGGGCCGAGCCCTCGGCCGCCCGCGCGATCAGCGCCAACGCCTCGTCGGTCACCGCCGCGCCCTCGGCGTCGCAGATGCGGCGCAGATGCGCGATCAGCGTCTCGGGTTCGATCCGCCGCAGATCGAAGCGCTGACAGCGGCTCAGCACCGTCACCGGGACCTTCTTGATCTCGGTGGTGGCGAAGATGAACTTCACGTGCGTCGGCGGCTCCTCCAGCGTCTTCAACAGCGCGTTGAAGGCGTTGGTGGAAAGCATGTGGACCTCGTCCACGATGTAGACCTTGTAGCGGGCCGAGGCCGCCCGGTAGCGGACCGACTCGACGATCTCCCGCACGTCGTCGACGCCGGTGCGGCTCGCCGCGTCCATCTCCAGCACGTCGACGTGGCGCGATTCGGCGATGGCCCGGCACGGCTCGCAGACGCCGCAGGGCGAGATCGTCGGCCCGCCCGTCCCGTCCCTCCCGACGCAGTTCAGCCCCTTCGCGACGATCCGCGCCGTGGTGGTCTTTCCGACGCCGCGGACGCCCGTGAGGATGAAGGCGTGCGCGATCCGATCCGATTCGAAGGCGTTGCGCAGGGTGCGGACCAGCGCCTCCTGCCCGATCAGGTCGGCGAAGGTCTGCGGACGCCATTTCCGCGCGAGCACCTGGTAGCCCGCGCCGCCCTCGCCTCCGATGCTCCGATCCTCCGCCATGCCCGAGGGTCTAGCACGCCGGGCGCGCGGCGCCACGGGGGCGCGGGCCCGGCGTCACTCCGCGGCGCGGGCGGCGCCCACGGGCTCGCGCTCCGGCCCGCGCTCCATCCAGTCCCAATAGGCCGCGCGCAGCGCCGTGGCGACCGGCCCTGGCGCGCCGTTCCCGAAGATCCGGCCGTCCACCTCCGTCACCGCCGCCGGCCCGCCGCCGGTGGTGGAGAGGAACACCTCGTCCGCCTCCAGCAGCTCCTCGAGCGGGATCGCCCGCGTCTCCGCCGCGAAGCCCTGCGCCGCGGCCAGCTCCAACGTCACGCCGCGGGTGATTCCCTCCAGCACGCCGCGGGCGGGGGTGACCACGGTCCCCTCCTTCACCATGAACAGGTTGAAACCCGGCCCCTCGGTCACGTTCCCGGCGTGGTCGAGCAGCGCGCCGGCGTCGAAGCCCTCGTCCAGCGCCTCCATCAGGCCTTGGGTGAAGTCGCCCCAATGATAGTTCTTGGCGCGCGGATCCACGCTGTCCTCGGGGATGCGCCGCACCTCCCGCGCGAAGTGCAGGCGCACGCCACGCGCTGCGATCTCCGGAGGGATCACCCAGACATACGGCACGCACCAGGCGTAGGGCCGCAGCCGGGTCTTCCGCGGATCGCGCGTGCCGGGCACGAGCGGCAGGCCCCGCGTGCAGACCATCGCGACATAGGCGGCCTCGAGGCCCGAGGCCGCGACCATGGCGTGCAGCGCGGCGCGCCAGTCTTCAGGGCTCAGCCCCGGATCCATGCGCGCCGCCACGAGCGACGCGGCGAACCGCGTCAGATAGCGGTCGAGCCCCACGAAGGCGCCGTTCCAGACCGGCGCGACGTCGTAGACGGCGTCGGCCCGCACCAGCCCCCAGTCGTTGACGGGGATCGTCGCCTCGGCCATCGGCACGACGCGCCCGTCGATCCAGGCGGCGCCCGCCCCGCTCACGGCAGCGCCACGATCACGAGCAGCGTCGCCTCCGCCGCCAGCACGGCGCCGGCGACCCGGGCGTAGCCGGCAAGGGGCGAGGGAGGGGCCGGCATGCGGGCGCGCACGGCACGGCCGGTCCGGCTGTTGAGCCAGGCGACGGCGATCGCGGCCACCAGACCGAGCTTCAGGGCGACGACGACGGCTGGGATCATGTTGCGCTCCGCTGCGGGCCACGAGCGTCGCGCGCCGTGTCCGCCGGGTCAACCTTGCCGAAGGGGGAGGAGGGGTGAGAGGCTGAAACGCGACCCAGACGGGACTCGTTGCGGCTGCTTCCTTCCGGACCTGACCGGGTTGGCGAGACGCCTGCCCGCGCCAACCTCTCGCCCGCACAGATACGGCCGGGGGGCCGCCGCCGCAACCCCCCGCGCCGGCTCAGAGATCCGCGAGGACCCCCATCACGCTGAGCGCGAGCATGGCGAGCGCACCGAGGATCAGCATCCCGGTGAAGGCGCGCATGACCCGCGCGCCCTGCGGGTCCTTCTTCTCCGAAGGCCCGTCCGCCGGCTCCTCGCGCCCGCCTTCGCCGCGAAAGCTCCAGGCGAGCCAGGCGAGGATGAGAAGGGTGGCGAGGCCGGCGATCTTCACGACGGCGACGAGGCTCTCCAACATTTCCGTTGCGTTCCCATTACGGTTGCGTCGCGAGACAGATGCGGTCGGAAGCCGTGGCGCGGGAGGGGGCTGCGGCGCCGTGCGCAGCGGCGAGGCGCCGCATGAGCGCGCCGGGTCTTGCGCCGCCGGCCCGGCGCCCGTCGCTCCGGCCGGGCGCTTGCGCCTCCGCACGGCCCGGTCCAGAAGAAGCGGGCCGCCGGGGGCCGTCCCCCGCTCCGCCGACGCTCCCGGAGGATGCAGATGCCTGCCGACGCCGCCAGCCCGCCCGATCCCTTCGACGCCGTCTTCCCCGGCATCGACGAGGCCGAGGTAACCTTCGCCGGCGGCATGCGGGACCGGGCCGACCGGCTGCGCGGCGATGCGGCGGCGCTCGCGCGCCTCGCCGCCGCGCCTGAGGCGCGCGTGTTGCCGCTCTGGCGGGGCAAGCCGCTGTTCGACCTTTCGGGCCCGCGCCCCGGCCTCGGCTGGCTGAGCCTCGACGCACCCCCGATGACGCATGCCGCCGAAGGGCCGGTCCTGCTCGGCCTCGAGCCCCCGGAGAGCGGCGGCGCCGCCCGCTATGCGGCCGACATCTCCGCCTGGATCGACCCCGAGCATCCGGACGGCCCGCCGCGCAGCTTCTCCGACCCGACGCGCCAGCGCCATCCGGACCTGCCGGAGACGCTGAAGTTCATCGACCTTCGCGCGATCATGGGCGAACTCGACGGCGCCGTGGCGGCCGACGCCGCCACCGCCCGCGGCGTCCTCGAATGGCATCGCACGCACCGCTTCTGCGCGCGCTGCGGCGGCCCCTCGGAGATCGACGGCGCCGGCTGGCGGCGCCGCTGCGCCGATTGCGGGGGCATGCACTTTCCGCGCACCGACCCGGTGGTGATCATGCTGGTGGTGCGCGAGGGGCGCGCTCTGCTCGGGCGCCAGCCGCAGTGGCCGGAACGGATGTACTCGCTGCTCGCCGGCTTCATGGAACCCGGCGAGACGCCGGAGGGCGCGACCCGGCGCGAGGTGATGGAGGAGGCCGGCGTGCCCGTCGGCCGGGTCCGCTATCTCTGCGCGCAACCCTGGCCCTTTCCCGCCTCGCTGATGATCGCCACCGCCGGAGAGGCGCTCGACGACCGCCTCGAGATCGACCCCTCCGAACTCGAGAACGCCCGCTGGCTGACCCGCGAGGAGATGCGCGCCTCCCTCGCCGGCGAGCACCCTGAGGTCGCCGCCGCCCGCAAGGGCGCCGTCGCCCGCACGGTGCTCGAAGCCTGGGCCGAAGGCCGCATCGCCGGGCTCTGACGCTCCGGCCGAAGGCCCGCGAAAGCCCGAAAGGGAACCGGCGCAGGCTGGCGGGCGGGCCGGCGCCGCCGAAGGCGGCGCTCGGGGCGGCCGCCGGCCCGCCGGCGCTCAGAGCAGCGGCGTCGGCGCCGTCTCCGCGTGCTCGGCGATCAGCATCGCCCCCGGCCGATGGGTCAGACAGAACGCCGGCCGCGCGGCGCTCAGAGCGTTCTGCGGCGTCACCCCGCAGGCCCAGAACACGGGGACCTCGCCCGGCGACACCTCCACCGCATCGCCCCAGTCCGGCCGCCCAAGGTCCGCGACGCCGATCGCCGCCGGATCGCCGACATGCACCGGTCCGCCATGCGCCTGCGGAAACCGCTCGGTGATCGCCCGCACCCGCGCGACGTCGCCCTCCGCCACCGGCCGCATGGAGACCACCATGCCGCCCCCGAACGCCCCGGCCCGCCGCGTCTCGAGCGTCGTGCGGAACATCGGCACCGTCAGATCGCGCTCGACGTGCCGCATGGGGACGCCGGCCTCGATCAGCGCACGCTCGAAGGTGAACGAACAGCCGAGCGCGAAGGCCACGAGATCGTCCCGCCAGACGGCGGAGAGATCGCCGAGCGTCTCCACCGGCTCGCCATCCCGCCACAGCACGTAGCCCGCCGCGTCGGTCCGCGCGTCGGTATCCGCCCCGATCTGGGGCAGCCGCGGGTCGCCCGGCCCCGGCGACATCGCCACCAACGGACACGGCCGCGGATTGGCTCGGCAGAACGCGAGGAAATCCTCCGCCTCCGCCGCCGGCAGGACCGCGAGGTTCACCTGCAGCCGTCCAGGCGCCAGCCCCGCCGTGTGCCCGCCATAGGCGCCCGAACGGATCGCCGCCCGCACCGCCCCGAAATCCGCACCGCTCAGCGCGGCATGCGTCACCGTCCCGCCGTCCATCGCCGTCTCCTACGCTCGGCGCAGTCTCTCCCCGCCGGGCCCGCGCGTCCAGCCCCGCCGGGCGTCCGGTGCGCGCCCCGGCCCTTCCAAATCGACCTGCCGGCCATTACTTTCATGGAAGCGCTCCGCGACGCCTGCGTGCGGTCGTCGCGGGCCCCGCCGATGCCGCGGCCGCCCCCGGCCGCCAGACGAGGGAGACGAACCATGCTGCAGATGGAGGAGATCGAGCGCCAGGCGAAGCTCCTGTTCGAGGAGCTCGGCCCGAGCGCCATCGCCACCGCCGCCCAGCGCGCCTCGAAGCTGGAGGCGCAGGGCAGGGACGACGCCGCCGAGGACTGGCGCAGGATCGAGCGTCGCCTGATGGAACGCCGCGGGCCCAGCCAGTCCTGACCGCCCCGGCGCGGCGGGCCGCCGCCCCGGACCCGGCGTCAGTCCCGGATCGGCCCGTCGCCGCAGCGCGGGTTCGGCCGCCCGCCATCGGCGACGCCCATCACCAGCAGGATCTCGTCCGGCCGCGGCGCGTCGGCCACCATCACCGTCATCGTGTCGAAATGGTCGAAGCTCCACGCCTCGTCCTTGTGGCCGAGCGGCAGGTCCAGCGCCGCGCCCGCCGCGCCGAT
>DATFKM010000135.1:0-2003 GCA_035268645.1 Paracoccaceae bacterium
CCCATGTGAGGCCGGTGATCGTCATCTCGTCGGTGCCGTCCGAGCCATGTACCAGCCATGCGCGCTCGCTGCCCAACTGGCCCAGCGTCTCGGCCATCGGTCGGATCATGGCGCGGGAGAAGGCGCCGGTGAGCTGGCGCTTCACCCCGGCCGGATTCGTCAGCGGGCCGAGGATGTTGAAGATCGTCCTTGCGCCGAGCTCGGCCCGCGCCGGGCCGACATAGCGCATCGCCGGGTGGTGCATCGGGGCCATCATGAAGGCGATGCCGGCCTCGCGCAGCGCGCGTTCCACCACCTCGGGGCCGACCATGACCTCGACGCCGAGGGCGCCGAGGGCGTCGGCGGCGCCGGATTTCGAGGAGAGGTTGCGGTTGCCGTGCTTGGCGACCGGCACCCCGGCGCCCGCCACGACGACGGCGGCGGCGGTGGAGATGTTGAGCGTGCCCTTGCCGTCGCCGCCCGTGCCGACGATGTCCATCGCGCCGTCGGGCGCCGTCACGCGGGTCATGCGGCGGCGCATGACGGCGGCGGCGGCGGCGTATTCCTCCACCGTCTCGCCGCGGGCGCGGAGCGCCATCAGGAAGCCGCCGATCTGGGCGGGCGTCGCCTCGCCCGACATCAGCGCGTCGAAGGCGGCCTCGGCCTCGGCCCGGCTCAGGGGCTCGTCCGCGGCCTTGTCGATCAGGGGCTTGAGGGCGTCGGACATCTCTCTCAGGCGGGTTCGGGCGCGGTCGCGTTCAGGCCCGCGAGGCGCAGGAAGTTCGCGAGCAGGGCGTGACCGTGCTCGGAGGCGATGGACTCGGGGTGGAACTGCACGCCGTGCAGCGGCAGCGTGCGGTGGCGCAGGCCCATGATCACGCCGTCCTCGGTCTCGGCCGCGATCTCGAGGCTCTCGGGCAGGCTTTCGCGCTCCACGATCAGCGAGTGGTAGCGCGTCGCCGAGAAGCCCTGGGGCAGGCCCTCGAACACGCCGCGGCCGTCGTGGCGGATCGGCGAGGTCTTGCCGTGGACGATGCCGGGGGCGCGGACCACCCGGCCGCCCATGGCCTGGCCGAGCGTCTGGTGGCCGAGGCAGACGCCGAGAAGGGGCGTGCCGGTCTCCGCCGCGAGGCGCGTCAGGGCGAGGCAGATGCCGGCCTGGTCGGGGTCGCAGGGGCCGGGGGAGAGCAGGATCGCGCGGGGCTTCAGCGCGATCGCCTCCTCGGCCGTCAGCGCGTCGTTGCGGCGCACGTCGCAGCGGGCGCCGAGCTCGCCCAGGAAGTGGACGAGGTTGAAGGTGAAGCTGTCGTAGTTGTCGATCAGCAGGATCTCGGCGGCGGACATGGCGGGGCCTTCGGAGCGACGCGCGGGGTGGCCGGGGGCCGGGCGGGGGCGCTATAGAGACGGGGTCGGATGCGGCGCGTCAAGGCGGGGGCCGATGTCGGAGAGGGGTGCGTGATGCTGCGGTTTCTCAAGGGACTGGTCTACGGGGTGGTGATCTGCGTCGCGGCGGCGGCGGTGGCGGCGGCGATGAACCCGCTGCCGAGCCCGGCGCCGAGCGTCCCGGCGGCCGGGAGCGGGGCCGCGTCGGACGGCTGAGGGTCGGAAATCGGCGCCGCATTCGCGCGCCTTTCGTGCCTATGGCGTGCCGCGCGCGTCGGCCCGGCGTCAGCCCGGCGTCGGCCATTCGTCGGACTCGTGTACCGACATCGTCGGACTCGCGTCATGCGCGGGTCGGACTCGTGTGCCGCCTGCGTCGGGCTTTGGTGCGGGCGCCGTGCTGACGTGATGCGGATCGGACGGGGTCTCGCGCTGATTCGGGCCGCCCGCGGCGATCGGACAGGATGACGGCCGGCGGTTAACGCTTCGCCTTGCGCCCGCGGAGAGGCCGGGCGGCGGCCCTCGCGCCGGGGCCCTTGGCGTCTTCCGGTCGGAGAGGCCGCCGAGGCGCGGGGCGCGCGGCATGGTCGCGTGCGCCCCGCGCCGGCGCCGCGGCGGCCCGCCCAAGCGAGGGCGAGCCCCCC
>DATFKM010000136.1:0-16821 GCA_035268645.1 Paracoccaceae bacterium
CATCGGTGCGCACCGCGTCGGGCTTCGGTGCGCCTGAGATGCGCCGCCGGTCGGCCCTCGGTCGGCCCGTCGTCGGACCTTGGCGCCGCCTGCGTCGGTCGTTCGTGCCGACGTGGTATGACGCCTGGCGGAATATCGGGGGGTCTCGTCGTCGCGGGTGCGCGCGGCGCCGGGGCCGGAGGATGGCACGAAAGGCTTGAGCCTTTCCTGCCGCGCGGCGCTTGCCTGCGCGCGGCCCGCCTGCGCTGATCGCGAAGGACCGATGCGAGGAGGAGGACGCGCCATGTCACATCGTCATGCGGCCGGGAGCGGCTGCGTCATCTGCCGTGCGGCGGCCGAGGCGGCCGGGACGGGGCTTCGCACGGGCGGCGACGCGCCGGCCTCGCCGGGGCGGCGCCGGGCGCTCGGCGCGCTGGCGGCGGCGCCGCTGGCGGGGGCCGGGGCGCTGGGCGCGCTCGGCGCGCCGCGGGCGCGGGCGCAGGACGCCGGCGGACCGCCGGAGGGCCGCTTCGCGATCCGCGCCGGCTGGGTGCTGGTCGAGACCGAGGCGGGCGAGCCGGCGCTGCGCGAGGACGCCTCGGTGATCGTCGACGGCGACCGCATCGAGGACGTGATCGACGGGAGCGCCGGGGGGCTGGCGACGGTCGAGGCGCCGGGCATGCTGCTGCTGCCGGGCTTCATCTCGGGGCACACGCACGCCTGCTCGGCGACGCCGACGCGGGGCATCATCGAGGGCGGCCGCTCCTTCGCCGTGCCGCTCCTGAAGGTCGAGGCCCTCTCCGACGAGGAGATGGACGCGCTGACGGCGTTCAACGTCGCCGAACTGCTGCTCTCGGGCTGCACGGGACATGTCGAGATGTCGCTCTCGCTCAGGCAGGCGGAGAGCTACGTCCGCGTCGCCGAGGCCTGGGGCGTGCGCGGCTGGCCGGGGGGCATGATCCCCGGCATCTCCCGCCTGTTCCCGATCTGGTTCCGGCGGGACGATCAGGCGCTGCTGGACGCGGAGGCCGAGACTCTGGCGGAGATCGAGGCCAACCTCGCCTTCGGGCGGGCGCACATGGGCAAGGGCGAGGGGCGGATCATGCCGATGATCTCCCCCCACGCCACCGACACCCACACGCCGGCGACGATGGACGCGATGGCGGCCGCGGCGCGGGAGCTGGGGACGGGCATCCACATCCATCTCGCGCAGCGCGGCGGCGAGGCGGAGGCGACCGAGCGGATGTGGGGGATGAGCCCCTTCGAGTACTGCCGGGCGCACGGGCTGACCGAGGGGCCGTTCTTCGGCGCGCATCTCTCGGCCTTCGACTTCGAGGCCGACGCCGAGGCCTTCCGCGAGGCGGGGGCGGTCTATGCGCATTGTCCCTCGGCCGGCGGCGCGGGGGGCGGCACGCAGCCCTGGCCGGAGGCGCTGGCGGCGGGGATGGCGACCAACATCGGCATCGACACGCACTCCAACGACTACGTCGAGAACCTGAAGCTCGCGGTGCTCTACGGGCAGGCGCGGCATTCGCTGCTGGGCGAGGAGGGGCGCGCGCGCCCGACGGTCTGGACGGCGGTGGACGCGGCGACGCGCCAGGCGGCGGACGGGCTCGGGCGCCCCGATCTGGGACGGATCAAGGCGGGGGCCAAGGCCGACCTCGCGGCGGTGGACGTGAGCGGGTTCCTGGTGGGGACCGGGGCGCGGCCGCCGGAGCCGCTGAACAACCTGCTCTACGCGAGCGGCGCCTCGGTGCGGCACGTCCTGACCGACGGGCGCTGGCAGGTCTGGAACGGGACGCTGCACGTCGCGGATCCGGACGCGGTGCGCCGCGCCGGGGGCGAGGCGGCCGAGCGGGTCTGGGCGATGCTGCGCGAGGAGGACTGGTTCACCGAGACGCCGCGCTAGGCGGCCCGGCGGTCCCGGCCGGTCTCTCCCGCGTGTGGCGGGCGCGCAGGACGAGGGCGACGCCCGCCGGCAGCGCCGCCGTGCCGAGGAAGGTCGCCCGCGGGCCGAGCGCGTCGAGCGCCGTGCCGGCGACGGCCGGACCGAGGACGCTGCCCGCCGCCGTCGCGAGCAGCGCGGCGGTGAAGCTGAGCGCGGGCAGCGTCGGGAACAGCCGGTCCGACCAGAAGGCGAGGACGGCGCTGGTCATCATCACGTGCAGGCCCTGAAGCCCGGCCGAGAGGGTCAGCGCCGCCCAGCCGCCGGGCGCGAGGGCGACGAGGGCGGCCGAGGTCGCGCCGGCCAGCATCAGCAGGCGCACCAGCGGCGGCAGGCCGATGGCGTCGCGGACGCGGTTCGTCGCGAGCCCGGCGAGCCCGACGAGGCCGTAGCAGACGAAGAGGATGGCGGGCGTCGCGGCGACGGGCAGGCCCGGGACGCCGCCGGCCGCGGTCAGGCGGTCGGCGGCGAAGGAGAGGTAGATCGCCGAGGTGGCGCCGTAGGCGAAGGCGATGACGAAGAGCGGGATCGCGGCCCGGTCGAGGAGGGCGCGCCATTCGGCGGGGCCGTGGCCGGGATCGCGCTCGACGCCGCGGAGCGCGGCGTGGTTCAGCGCGAAGGAGACGACGGCGGCGACGGCGAAGGCGGCCCAGGCGAGGCGCCAGGAGCCGCCGCCGAGCGTCACCACGAGCGCGGCGAGGCCGGCCGAGGCGATGCCGACGCCGGTGCCGGTCGAGACCTTGGAGAGCGCGCCCGGGCGCGCCGGCTCGGGCACGCGGCGGTGGACCGCGTCGTTGAACGGCGTCCAGGTGAAGCCGGCGCTGGAGGTGGCCAGGAACACGCCGAGCGCGAGGACGGGCACGTTCGGCGCCGCCGCGACGGCGGCCATGCCCGCGGCGGCGGCGCCGAGGCCGAGCAGGACCGGCCCCGAGGGACCGCGCCGCGGCAGCATCGCCTGCGCGGCGAGGAGGCCGAGGAAGAAGCCGAGGAAGCCGAGGCTGGAGACGTAGCCGACGGTCGCGCTCGAGAGGCCGAAGCTCTCGCGGAACTCCGGCACGAAGAGGCCGAAGCCCATGCGGGCGGGGCCGTAGCCGATCGCCGTCGCGGCGAAGCCGGCGGCGGCGAGGCCGGGGGGGTGGATGGCGGTCCTCACCACCCGGCAACGCGCCGGGCCGGGCGGCGTTCCGAGATCGGCCGCGAGGGCGGGAGCAGGGGCGGTCAGCGCCTTCTGGCGCGGTGCGCTTCGGCGAAGGCGACGTAGGCGTCGAAGGCCTCGGGGTCGGCGAGGCTGTCGCGGTTGGCGGCCTTCTTGGGCGGGGCGCCGAGGAGGAGCTTCTTGACCGGCACCTCGAGCTTCTTGCCGGAGAGGGTGCGCGGGACCTCGGGCATCTGCACGATCTCGTCGGGGAGGAAGCGGGCGGAGACGGCGTCGTGGATCGAGGCGCGGATGCGGTCCTTGAGGGCGTCGTCGAGGGGCACGCCCTCGCGGGTGACGACGAAGAGCGGCATCCAGCTCTCGCGGCCGAGATATTCGAGGTCGACGACGAGGCTGTCGATCACCTCGTCGAGCGCCTCGACGGCGCGGTAGATCTCCGAGGAGCCGAGGCGCAGGCCCCGGCGGTTGATGGTGGCGTCGGAGCGGCCGTAGATCACGGCGCCGCCGGAGGGGGTGATGCGGATCCAGTCGCCGTGCCGCCAGACGCCCGGGTAGGTGTCGAAGTAGCTCTCGTGCAGGCGCGAGCCGTCCTCGTCGCCCCAGAAGAAGAGGGGCATGGCGGGGGTGGGCCTCGTGCAGACCAGCTCGCCCACCCGGTCGATCAGGGGGTTGCCGGCCTCGTCCCAGGCCTCGACCGCCATGCCGAGCCAGCGGCACTGCATCTCGCCCGAGCGGACGGGAAGCTCCGGATTGCCGCCGACGAAGGCGCCGGCGACGTCGGTGCCGCCGGAGATCGGCGCCAGCCAGATGTCGGGCGAGACGGCGTCGTAGACCCAGTCGTAGGCCTCGGGCGGCAGCGGCGAGCCGGTGGCCGAGACGGTGCGGAGCGCGGCGAGGTCCGCGACCTCGCGCGGGCGGACGCCGTCCTTGAGGCAGGCGGTGAAGTAGGCGGCGCCGGCCCCGAGGCAGGTGACGCCGGAGGCCCCGGCGAAGCGCCAGACCTCGCCCATGTCGGGCTTCGCGGGCGCGCCGTCGAAGGTGGCGACGGTGGCGCCGCGCAGCAGCGGCATCAGCTGGGTGTTCCACATGATCCAGCCCGAGGCGGTGAGCCACATGAAGGTGTCGCGCTCGGAGAGATCCATGTGCAGGCCGAACTTCATCCCCTCGAGGAGGATGCCGGCATGGCCGTGCACGATGGGCTTGGGGTTTCCGGTGGTGCCGGAGGAGTAGACGATCCAGAGCGGGTGGTCGGCGTCGACCCGCTCGGTCTCGGGCGGCCCCTCGGCGCCCTCCAGCAGCGGGTCCCAGTCGACGGCGTGGGGCGGGCGCGGCGCGGGCTCGGGCAGGTGGCCGACGATCACGAGGCGCTCGAGGCCGGGGAGCTCTCCGGCGATGTCCGAGACGGCCTCCATGCGGTCGACGGCGCGGCCGCCGTGAACGTAGCCGTCGGCGGCGATCAGCACCTTCGGCGCGATCTGGCGGAAGCGGTCGAGGATCGCGGTGCGGCCCATGTCCGGCGAGCAGAGCGACCAGACCGCGCCGATGGAGGCGGTCGCGAGGAAGGCGATCTGGCTTTCCGGCCGGTTCGGCAGGATCGCCGCGACGCGGTCGCCGGGCCGCACGCCCATCGCCTCGAGGTTCCCGGCGAGGGCGGCGGCCTTGGCGGCGAGCTCGCGCCGGGTCAGGGTCCCCGCCCCGGTCTCGGCCCGCCAGACGAGGGCGGGGCGGTCCGGATCCTCGGCGACGTGGCGCCAGATCTGATCGACGAAGTTGAGGCGGGCGCCCGGGAACCAGCGCGCGCCGGGCATCGCCTCGCGGTCGATCACGGCCTCGGCGGTCGCGGCGAAGCCGAGGTCGAAGTGATCGTGGATCGCGGACCAGAAGCCGGGGAGGTCGCTCACGGACCATTCCCAGAGGGGGGCGTAGGCGTCGAAGTCGAGGCCGCGCTCGGCCGAGAGCCAGCGGCGGAAGCGGGCCATCTCCGAGGCTTCGGCGCGCGCCTGCGGGGGCGTCCAGAGGATCGGGGCGTCGCCGGTCGGCGCCTCGACCGGGGCGGCGCCGGCGGCGGGGGTCGGATCGGACATGGCTCGGCCTCCCTCGGGCGGCGCGCCCCGCGGGGCCGGGGCGCGGCGGTCCCTTCCGGATACTCCGGGCCGCGGCGGCGCGAAAGGGGCGCCGCGCGGGGGAGGGGTCGCGGCGGCGGGGCCTGTCGCGCCGATCCGCGCGCGGATCGGCGGGCGCCGCGCGACGGGGTCGATCCCCCCGCGCGGCGCCCCCCCCGGGCCGAGGCGGGGCGGGCGCCGCGGGCCTCCGGGCGCCGGGCGGGCGCGGCGCGGGCCTTTCGGGCTTGCGGACGGGCCGCGGGGCCGCGATGGTCGCGGAATGCCGTCGTCAGACGACCCCGCCTTCACCGTCGAGACCGGACCCGACGGGCAGGTCCTCCGCTTCGTGGGGGGGCTCGTGGTCGCGTCGCTCGGCGCGCTCGAGCGGCCGCTGGCGCGGTTCCGGCCGGAGGCGCGGGCGGTGCGGCTCGACGTCTCCGAGGTCGAGCGCATGGACACCGCCGGCGCCTTCGTGGTGGACGCCCTCGCGCGGCGGCTCGAGGCCGAGGGCGTCGCGGTGGAGATCGTGCCCGGCGCCGAGGCGCGGGCCGACCTCTTCGCCACCGTGCGCCGCAGCCGGCCGGAGGCGGAGGGCGAGGAGGAGCCGCCTTCGGGCTTCCTGCCCTGGCTTCGGGACGTCGGCGAGGAGACGGTGCGGATGCTCGGCGTCCTCGCCGGTCTGCTGGGCTTCTTCGGGCTGACGCTGGCCACCATCGGACGCACGGCGCTCCGGCCCCGGCGGCTCCGCGCCGCGGCGCTGGTGCACCAGATGCAGGAGACCGGGTTCAACGCCGTGCCCATCGTCAGCCTGATGGGCTTCCTGATCGGGGTGGTGCTGGCCTTTCAGGGCTCGGTGCAGTTGCGCCAGTTCGGGGCGGAGGTGTTCGTCGTCGACCTGATCGCGATCTCGATCCTGCGCGAGCTCGGCATCATGCTCACGGCGATCATCGTGGCGGGGCGCTCCGGCTCGGCCTTCACCGCCTCGATCGGCTCGATGAAGGTGCGCGAGGAGATCGACGCGATGCGCACGCTCGGCCTCGATCCGATGGAGGTGCTGGTGCTGCCGCGGGTGCTGGCGCTGGCGATCATGCTGCCGATCCTCGGCTTCGTCGCCAACGTCATGGGCCTGCTCGGCGGCGCGCTGATGAGCTGGGTCGAGCTCGGCATCTCGCCGGCGATGTTCCTGACCCGGCTGCAGGACAACACCGACGTCTGGCACCTCGGCGTCGGCATGATCAAGGCGCCGGTGTTCGCGGTGGTGATCGCGACGGTGGCCTGCTGGCAGGGCTTCCAGGTCGGCGGCTCCTCGGAGAGCGTGGGCCAGCGCACGACGGCGGCGGTGGTGCAGGCGATCTTCCTCGTGATCGCGATCGACGCCCTCTTCTCGGTGTTCTTCGCCGAGATCGGCGTCTGATGGACGGCGCGCCCGAGCGCAGCGCGGCCGCCGCGGGCGGGACGCGCGAGGCGGTGATCGAGGTGCGCGGCCTCGTCAACCGCTTCGGCCCGCAGGTCGTCCACGAGGGGCTCGACCTCGACGTCTTCCGGGGCGAGGTGCTGGGCATCGTCGGGGGCTCGGGCACCGGCAAGTCGGTGCTGCTGCGGACCATCGTGGGCCTGAACCGGCCCGCGGCGGGCTCGATCCGGGTGCTGGGCGTCGACGTCGCGAACGCCTCCGACGAGGCGCGGCGCGAGGTGGAGAAGCGCTGGGGCGTCGCGTTCCAGGACGGGGCCCTCTTCTCCTCGCTGACCGTGCTGCAGAACGTGATGGCGCCGATGCGCGAGCATCTGCGCCTTTCGCACGATCTGATGAAGGCGCTGGGGGAGCTGAAGATCTCCATGGTGGGGTTGCCGCCGCTGGCCTGCGGCAAGTTCCCCTCCGAGCTCTCGGGCGGCATGCGAAAGCGCGCGGCGCTGGCGCGGGCGCTGGCGCTGGATCCGGAGATCGTGTTCCTCGACGAGCCGACGGCGGGGCTCGATCCGATCGGGGCCGCGGCCTACGACGACCTGATCGGGGAGCTGCAGGCGAGCCTCGGGCTGACGGTGTTCATGGTCACGCACGACCTCGACAGCCTGCACGCCATCTGCGACCGCATCGCGGTGCTGGCGGAGAGGAAGGTCCTGACCTCGGGCACGATGGCCGAGATGCTCGAGGTCGATCATCCTTGGGTTCGCGAATACTTCCACGGCCCGCGCGCCCGCGCGGCCCAGGCGGATTGAGAGGGCCTCATGGAGACTCGCGCCAACTACGTGCTGATCGGCGCCTTCACGGTGCTGCTCTCGCTCGGCCTGCTCGGGATGCTGCTCTGGTTCGCCAAGGTCGAGGTGGACCGGCAATACGCCTATTACGACGTGCTGTTCGAGGACGTCTCCGGCCTTTCGGAGGCGGCGAGCGTGCGCTTCAACGGTCTGCGGGTGGGCAGCGTGGTGCGGCTGCGGCTCGACCCGGACGATCCGTCCGAGGTGCGGGTGACGCTGGAGGTCGCGGCGGAGACGCCGGTCAGGACCGACACGGTGGCGGTGCTGCAGCTGCAGGGCGTGACGGGGGTGTCCTTCGTCGCGCTCTCGGGCGGGAGCGCCGAGGCGCCGCTGCTGCGCGAGGCGCACGAGGGCGAGGGCAACCCGGTGATCCCGAGCCGGGTCTCGGCCGTGCAGTCGGTGCTGGAGGGGGCGCCGGAGCTGCTGGAGCGCGCGATCGGGCTGATCGACGACCTCGACGCGATGGTGGGGCCGGAGAACCGCGAGGCGATCGACGCCATCGTGCGCAACCTCGCGAGCGCCTCCGAGCGGCTCGACGGGGTGATGGCGGACGTCTCCGGGCTCTCGGGGGATCTTTCGTCGGCGGCGGGGGAGGTGGCGGCCTTCACCGCGCGGCTCGAGTCGCTCTCGGCCGCGGCGGAGGGCACGTTGGCGACGGCGGACGAGACGCTTTCGACCGCGACCGGCGCGATCCGGCGCGCCGAGGGGACGATGGACGCGGCGACGGGCACGCTGGAGGCTGCAGGCGGCGCGTTCGCGCGGGCCGACGCGCTGATGGCGGAGGAGCTGCCCGGCCTGATCGCCCAGGGGCGCGCGACGGCCGAGGCGGTGGAGCGCGCGGTGACGCGGCTGGAGGGCGAGGCGGCGACGGCGCTCGCCTCGGCCGACGCGCTGATGGGCGAGCGGCTGCCGGCGATGACCGATCAGGTGACCGCGACCGCGTCGATGCTGGAACGTCAGGCGGCGGATCTGGGCGGCCGGGCCGGGACCGCGCTGGAGCGCTTCGAGGCGCTGGGCGCCGCGGCGGAGGCGCGGTTGGGCCAGGCGGAGGGGACGCTCGCCTCGCTCGAGGCCTCGCTGACGCGGGCGGACGCGATGATGGCCTCGATCGAGCGCGCCTCGGACGCGGCGACGGGGCTGGTGGAGGGCGACGGCGCGGCGCTGGTGGCCGAGGCGCGGGCGGCGCTCGAGAACGCCAACGGGCTGATGGAGGAGGCGTTGCCGGGCATGGTCGCCGACGCGCGGGCGGCGGCGCGGCAGCTCGAGGCTTCGGTCGCGACGCTGCAGGGGCAGGCGGCGGCGACGCTGGCCTCGGCCGACGCGCTGCTGGCGGAGCGCGCGCCCGCGGCGCTGGCGACGGTGACGGAGACGGCCGGGCGCGTCGGCGCGCAGGTGGACGCGCTGGGCGCGCAGGGCGCCGAGACGCTGGAGCGGATCGAGGCGACGGCGGTCGCGGCCGAGGCGCGGCTGCGGCAGGCGGAGGCGACGCTGGCGGCGATGGACTCGGCGCTGGGCGAGGCGGAGGCGACGATGGCGTCGGTCCGCGCGGCCTCGGACGCGGCGCGGGCGCTGACCGAGGGCGACGGCGCGGCCGCCGCCGCGGAGGCGCGCGCGGCGCTCGCCAGCGCCGACGCGCTGATGACGGAGCGGCTGCCCGGGCTGATCGACGCGGCGACGGCGGCGGCCGAGGGGCTCGACGCGCGCACGGCGGCGCTGGCCGAGGACGCGCGCGGCCTGATGGCCGCGGCGACGCTGCGGCTGGAGGAGGCGGAGGGCACGCTCGCGGCGCTCGACGCCACGCTGGGACAGGCGACGGCGACGATGGCGGCGGTGGAGACGACGGCGGGCGACGTCTCCGCGCTGGTCGCGGGCGACGGCGCGGCGCTGGTCGCCGAGGGGCGCGCGGCGGTGACGGAGGCGAGCCAGGCCATCGCCTCGATCAACGCCGTGGTGCAGCGCGATCTGCCGGGCGTCGTCGAGGACGTGCGGGCGGCGGCGCGGACGGCGAACCGCGTGGTGGGCGAGGTCGGCGCCGGCGCGGAGGACCTGATGGCGCGTCTGCCGGGCCTCGCGGATCGGGCGGAGGCGACGCTCGGCGACGCCTCGGCGATCTTCGCGCGGGCCAATGCGACGCTCGAGTCGATCGACGGCGCGATGGCGAGCGCGGAGGGCGCGCTGGGCGCCGCCGAGGGCACCTTCGCGCGGGTGAACGCGGTGATGGAGGAGGACCTCGACCCGGTGATCGCGGACGTGCGCCGGGCGGTGACGGCGTTCTCGGGCCTGATCGAGACGGCTTCGGGCGACCTCGAGGCGACGGTGGCGGAGGTGCGCGGCGCCGCGGCCTCGGCCGACGGGCTGATGAACACCCTCGAGGGCGTGGTGGGCGAGAACCGCCCGCAGGTCTCGGAGTTCCTGCGGGTGGGTCTGCCGCAGTTCCTGCGCTTCACGGAGGAGGCGCGGCGGCTGGTGAAGAATCTCGAGCGTTTGACGGACCGGGTGGAGCGGGACCCGGCGCGCTTCCTTCTGGGCACTCAGGCATCGGAGTTCGGACGATGAGGACGAGGGGACGGGGCCGCGTATCGGTCCTCCGGCCGGCGACGGCGCTGGCGGCGGCGCTGGCGCTTTCGGGCTGCGCGGGCTTCCAGCAGATCACCGCGGTGACGACGCCGGCCGAGCTCTACACGCTGACGCCCAAGAGCAGCTTCGACCCGGCGACGCCGCAGGTCGCCGCGCAGCTGGTGGTGGAGGAGCCGACCGCGGCCTCCGGCGTCAGCACCGACCGCATCGCGGTGATGCCGAACCCGCTCAGGATGCAGTATTTCCCCGTGGCGCGCTGGGTCGACCGGGCGCCCCTGATGGTGCAGACGCTGCTGCTCGAGAGCTTCGAGAACAGCGGCCGGATCGCGGCGGTCGGACGCTCGGCCGTGGGGCTCAGGGCCGACTATTCGCTGGTGACGGATCTGCGCGAGTTCCAGGCGCGGCTGCCCGAGGGCGCCGCGCCGGGCGACATCGTGGAGGTGCTGGTGCGCCTCAACATCAAGATCGTCGATTCGCGGACCGACCGCATCGTCGGCTCGCGCAGCTTCGAGGACCGCGAGCCGTCGGCCTCCAACGCGATGCTCGACGTCGCCATGGCCTTCGACGGCGCGCTCGGCACGGTGATGCGCCGGGCGGTGGAATGGACGCTCGCGACCGTCGCCGAGCGGGAGGCCGAGCTCGGCGGGCGGCGCGACCGCTTCGGCTACTGACGGGCGCGTCCCTGACGCCTTCGCCCGTTCGGTCGAGGCGGAGGCTCGACGCGCTCGGCTCGTCGCGGCCCGGCCTCAGCCGGCGGCGCGGGCGAGGCGGGCGACGAAGGCGGCCGTCTCCTCCGGCGCGGTGATCGGCAGCATGTGGCCGCGCTCGGGCAGCGTCTCCAGCGTGAAACCCGGGATGCGCTCGGCCGCCGCGCGGCCCTGGCTCTCGGGGTCGAGGATCGCGTCCGCCTCGCCGTAGAGGATCCCGCCGGGCACGTTCAGCGTCGCCCAGCGGGGCGCGAGGGCGGGCAGACCCTCGCCCGCCGCGACGAGATCCTCCGAGGCGCAGCGAAAGCCCTTGGGGCGGAGGGCGAGCGCCCCGCCGCCGCGCACGAGGAAGTCCTCGGGCGGCGGTTCCGGCGCGAACACCGCGCGCAGCGTCGCCTGGCCGGTGCGCTTGGCGATGGGCACGGCGAGGGTCTGCGCGAGGATCTCGCGGAGCCGGCGGGTGCGCACCTCCAGTCCCTTGAAAACGGTCGGCGCGTCGGGCATCGGCGCGGTCAGCGGGGCGACGAGGGCGAGCGCGGCGACGCGCTCGGGGTGCTCGAGCGCCAGGGTCAGCGCCACCGCGCCGCCGAGCGAGTGACCGACCACGACGGCGGGCGAGAGGCCCTCGGCCTCCATGAACTCGGCGATCATGGCGGCCTGGCGCGGCAGGCGCGCGGCCTCCTCGCCCGGGCGTTCCGACCAGCCGCAGCCGGGCCGGTCGAGGGAGACCACGCGGAAGCCTTCGGCCGCGAGCCTCGGCGCGAGGGCGTAGGTGAAGTCGCGCAGGTTCCCGGCGAGGCCGTGGATGCAGAGGATCGTCGGTCCCTCTCCCTCCGCCCGCCAGTGGATCTCTCCGCCGGCGACGGGGGTGACGCGGCCTGTGCGGGGCACGAGACGCTCCGCCTCGGTCGCGATGCGCCGCGTCGCGCGGTTCAGGACCGCCGCCGTGACGACGGCCGCGAGCGCGAGGGCGAGGAGGACGGCGAGCGGCGTCGTCACGGGGCGGTCTCCCGGGTCGGGACGGGGCGATATTGCGCGAGGTCGGCGGCGGCGAGGCGGCGCTGGAATTCGCCCACCGTGCCGGGCCAGAGGGTAGGGTTGCCGCCGGCGGCGTCCTGATACCAGCTGCGGCAGCCGCCGGCCTGCCAGACCGAGGCGGCGAGACGCTCGCGCATCTCCGCGGCGTAGGCGGCCTCGGCCTCCGGTCGCGGCGCGACGGCGTCGATGTCCGCCGCGCGCATCTCCGCGAGGAGGCGGGCGACATGGGCGGCCTGCGCCTCGATCATCAGGACCACGGAGTTGTGGCCGAGGCCGGTGTTGGGGCCGAGCAGCAGGAAGAGGTTGGGAAAGCCGGCGACGGCGGCGCCGAGATGGGCGTGGATGCCGTCCGCCCAGGCCTCGGCGAGGCTGCGCCCGCCGGCGCCGCGGATGTCGAGCGCGCCGAGCGTGTCGGTGACGTGGAAGCCCGTGGCGAGGATCAGCACGTCGGCGGGGGCCTCGCGGCCGGAGGCGGCGACGACGGCGTTCGGGCGGATTTCGGCCACGCCTTCGGGGATCAGGCGGAGGTTCGGGCGCGCGAGGGCGGGATACCAGTCGTTCGAGGAGAGGATGCGCTTGCAGCCGATGCGGTAGTCGGGGGTCAGCGCCTCGCGCATCGCCGGGTCGTGGATGTGGCGTTCCATGTTGCGCCGCCACTGGCGCATCGCGAGGCGGACGGCGAGGGGGCGGCCGCGGAACACGGCGTGCTGCGCCTCGTGCATGGCGTGGATCAGGCGGCGGCGGATCGCGGGGAGGATCGGGAGGGCGCGGTTGAGGGCGCGCATCCAGGGGGGGATGGGCCCGTCCTGGCGGGGGACGACGTAGGGCGGGGTGCGCTGGAACACCGTGACCTCGGCCGCCTCCCGCGCGATCTCGGGCACGAGCTGGACGGCGCTGGCGCCCGTGCCGACGACGGCCACGCGCCTGCCGGCGAGCGGGACGTCGTGGCGCCAGCGGGCGGAGTGGAAGACCGGGCCGGCGAAGCCGTCGAGGCCGGGCAGGTCCGGCGTCGCCGGGACGTGCAGGGCGCCGACGGCGGACACGAGGACGCGGGGACGGAAGGTCTCGGCGGCCCCGGTCCCGGCCGCCTCCGTCTCGACGGTCCAGCGGCGCGCGGCGTCGTCCCAGGCTGCGCGCCGGAAGGTGCGGCCGAAGCGGATCAGGGGACGGAGCGCCTCCGCCTCCGCCACCGCGAGGAGATAGCGCTGGATTTCCGGGCCCTCTGCGTAGGCGCGGGTCCAGTCGGGCTTGGGGTGGTCGGCGAAGCTGTAGAGGTGGCTCGGGATGTCGCAGGCGACGCCGGGATAGGTGTTGTCGCGCCAGGTTCCGCCGAGCTCGTCGGCCTTCTCGACGATCACGACGTCGTCGAAGCCGCGCTTGCGGGCCTCCATGGCCATCGCGAGGCCGGAGAAGCCGGCGCCGACGATCAGGATCTCGGGCGCGGCGGCGATCGCGCCGTCTTGGGGCGCGGCGGGGGTCATTCGGGGCCTCCGGCGGGCTTGCGGGCCATCAGGCGTTCCACCAGGCGCCAGTGGCCGGCGGGGGCGAGGCGCTGGATCAGGGAGATGAGCTTCGCGTCGCCGCCGACGAGGACGCGGGGGGCGCGGCGGAGCGCGCCCTCGACGATGATCTCGGCGGCCTTTTGCGGGGCCAGCCTGAGGTTTCGCTCGAAGTCCTTGGCGCGGGCGGCGGCCTCGGCCCGGTCGGCGCCCGGCGGGAGCAGGGCGTCGCGGGCGATGGCGGTGCGCACGCCGCCCGGATGCACGAGCGTGACGCCGACCGAGCTCGCCGCGAGTTCGTGGCGGAGCGCCTCGCCGAAGCCGCGAAGGGCGAACTTCGAGGCGGAATAGGCCGACTGACCGGGCGGGGCGATCAGGCCGAAGAGCGAGGAGACGAGCACGATCCGCGCCTGCGGCAGCGCGCGCATCCGGGGCAGGAAGGCGCGGACGAGGCGCACCGGGGCGTCGAAGTTCACGGCCATGACGCGGTCGAAGGTGGCGGCGTCCAGCTCCTCGAAGGCCCCGCCGTGGGCGATGCCGGCGTTGTTGACGAGAAGGGCCGGGGCGGTCCCGTGCGCGGCCTCGACCGCGGCGGGCAGGGCGTCGCGGGGCTCGGGGTCGGTCAGATCGAGGGCGTGGAGGGAGGTCTCGGCGCGGTTTCCGAGCGCCGCGCGGGTCGCCTCGAGCCCCTCGGCGTCGCGGTCGACGAGGGCGAGGCGCGCGCCGCGACGGGCGAGCGCGACCGCGAGCGCGGCGCCGATGCCGCCGCCGGCCCCGGTCACGAGGGCGAGCGCGCCGTCCGGATCGAGGCGGTCGGGCATGGGTCGGCCTTCGGAATTGCGGATCGTGGCGCATTGGGCCTGCGGGCCTCGCCGACGTCAACCGGGACGGCGCGTCAGGTCCGCCGGACGCGGCCGGTTCGCGGCCGGTTCGCTGGCGGGACCCGGCGCGGACGAGGCGCGCTTGATCTCGGGCGGGCGGCGCGCGACGCTCCGGCCGGGCCGCCGGAGCGTGGCCGAAACCTGAAACGAGGGAGGAGACGGGCATGGCGACCGAAGGACGGCTCGCGGGCAAGCGGGCGATCGTGACGGGGGCGGCGCAGGGCTTCGGCCTCGGCATCGCGGAGCGTTTCGCGGCCGAGGGCGCCCGCGTCGCGATGCTGGACATCCAGGAGGGCGCCGTGAAGGCCGCCGCGGAGGGCGTGCCCGGGGCGGTGGCGATCGGCTGCGACGTGGCGGACGCGGGCTCGGTCCGCTCGGCCGTGGCGCGGGCCGAGGCGGAGATGGGCGGGATCGACGTCGTGGTGAACAACGCCGGCTGGAGCCATCGCAACCAGCCGGTGCTGGAGACCAGCGAGGAGGATTTCGACAAGGTGTTCGACGTCAACGTGAAGTCGATCTTCCATTTCGTGCGCGAATGCGTGCCGCGCTGGCGCGAGGCGGGCGGCGGCGCGATGCTCAACATCGGCTCCACCGCCGGCATACGGCCGCGCCCGGGGCTGACCTGGTACAACGCCACCAAGGGGGCGGTGAATCTCGTGTCGCGCAGCCTCGCGGTGGAGCTGGCGCCCGACAAGATCCGGGTGAACTGCCTCGCGCCGGTCGCCGGCGAGACGCCGCTGCTGGCGACCTTCATGGGCGAGGACACGCCGGAGAAGCGGGCGGCGTTCCAGGCGACGGTGCCGCTCGGGCGGCTCTCGACCCCGGCGGACGTCGCGGCGGCCTCGGTGTTCCTCTGCTCGGACGAGGCGGCGTTCTTCACCGGCGTGGTGCTGGAGGTCGACGGCGGGCGGACGATCTGACCGCCGGGGCCGGGCCCCTCGCCGATCCGCCCTGCGGATCGGCGGGCGCCGCGCGACGGGGTCGATCCCCCCGCGCGGCGCCGCGCGCCGATCGCCGCCGGGCGAGAGGCCCGCACGCTCTGGCGCCCGGCGCGGCGGGGCGCTAGCGTCGCGCGAAACCCGCAAGGACAAGGGGAGGACGCCGTGAAGAGCTGGACGTTGGTGGAGTTCGGGAAACCGTTCGAGGAGCGCGAGGCCGCGACGCCGGAGCCGACCGGAACCGAGGTGCTGCTGAAGGTGCGCCGCTGCGGCGTGTGCCATTCGGACGTGCACATCTCCCACGGTTATTTCGACTATGGCGACGGCAACAAGTTCAAGCTGAGCGACCGCGGCATGAAGCTGCCGCTGACGCTCGGCCACGAGGTGCTGGGCGAGGTGGTCAAGGCCGGGCCCGACGCGCCGCCGGTCGAGATCGGCAAGACCATGCTGGTCAACCCGTGGATCGGCTGCGGCGCCTGCGACGCCTGCCGCGAGGAGCGCGACAACGAGTGCACGGGCATGCGCGCCCTCGGCGTGGTCCGCAACGGCGGTTACGCGACGCACATCATCGTCGATCATCCGCGCTTCCTGGTGGACGTGGAGGGCCTCGATCCCTCCGAGGCGACCCCCTATTCCTGCTCCGGCGTCACGGTCTATTCGGGGCTGAAGAAGGCGCTGCCGGTGCGCGAGGGCGAGTGGCTGGCGGTGCTCGGCACGGGCGGGCTCGGCCTCGCCGCGGTCAACATCGCCAAGGCGATGGGCGCCAAGAAGGTGGTCGCGGTCGATCTCGACGACGCCAAGCTGGAGGCGGCGAAGGGGATGGGCGCCGACGCGACGCTCAACCTCAAGACCGTCAACGACGGGGTCGCGGCGCTGCAGGAGCTGACCGGGGGCGAGCTGCTGGCGGTGCTGGACACCGTGGGCATGGAATCGACCTCCCGCCTCGGCATCATGTCGCTGAAGAAGACCGGCCGCTACGTCGTGGTCGGCCTGCACGGCGGCGCGCTGCACATGCCGCTGCCGCTGCTGCCGCAGCGGGCGCTGACGGTGCGCGGCTCCTATGTCGGCTCGACCACCGATCTCGAGGAGCTGATCGCGCTCGCGAAGGCCGGCAAGGTCAAGGCGGCGCCGATCGAGGAGCGGCCGATGAGCGCCGCCTCCGACACGCTGGCGCAGCTGGAGAAGGGCGAGATCGTCGGGCGCGTGGTGCTGACGACGGAGTGAGACCGACAAGGCTCGATGAGAGGGACTCGTCGGGCCTTGGCCTCGGCCGAACGGCCGGCGCGGGAAGCCGATGATCGCGATGAGTCGCGGTCATCGGGCGAAGGCATGAGACCCGCGCCGCGCGCCCCGGCGGGTCCCGGGCGCGCGGCGTCAGAACATCTGCACCTGGACGTCGCCGCGATAGAGGTCGGACGGGTCGGCGTCGAGCCGCGGCGGCTGCGCGAGGACCGTGCCGGCGACGCGGCCGACCGCCTCGGCGGCGTCGCGGCGGCCGTCCTGCCAGAGGATGCGGGCGGCGCCGGAGGGCAGGTCGGCGGCCTCGACCAGATCGGTGGCGATGGCGGAGGCGGCGAAGCCCTCGTCGCGAAGGGCCTCGACCAGCGTCGCGGCGTCGTCGCGCCGGGCCGCGCGGTGGAAGACCAGAGCGGTCGCGTCGCGGGGACCCGCGGCTTGCGGCGCGGGCTCGGGTGCGGGGCCGGGCGCCGGCATGCCGAGGCCGGCCTCCGGGTCGGGGGGCGC
>DATFKM010000137.1:0-2059 GCA_035268645.1 Paracoccaceae bacterium
GCCGAGCGCATGGGGCTGGAGCGCGACCTGGCGCTCGTCGAGCTGACCGGCGCGCGCTACCACGCCGACATGCTCTCGACCGCCGCGGCGCTGGTCCCGCTGGCGCGGGCCAAGGCGGCGGGGCTCGCGGTGACGGCCGGCGCCTCGATCCATCACCTGACGCTGAACGAGCTCGACGTCGACGAATGGCGCACCTTCTTCAAGCTCGACCCGCCGCTCCGGGCCGAGGACGACCGCCGCGCGCTGGTCGAGGCCGTGGCCGAGGGGCTGATCGACGTGGTCTGCTCGGGCCATCTGCCGCAGGACGAGGAACTCAAGCGCGTGCCCTACGAGCAGGCGGCGACCGGGGCGGTCGGCCTCGAGACGCTGCTGCCGGCGGCGATGCAGCTGGTGCATGGCGGCGCGATGGGGCTGGCGACGCTGTGGCGGCGGCTGAGTCTCGCGCCCGCCCGCATCCTCGGGCTCGAAGGCGGGCGGCTGGCGCCGGGCGCGCCGGCGGATCTGGTGCTGTTCGATCCGGACGCGCCCTTCGTGCTCGACCGTTTCGCCTTGCGCTCGCGCTCCAAGAACACGCCCTATGACGGGCGGCGCATGCAGGGGCGGGTCGAGGCGACCTGGGTCGCCGGCCGCGAAGTGCATCGGAGGGGCGATTGATCCGGTTCTTTCCCGAATGGGCTCGGGCGCTGGTCGATCCCGGCGCCGCGGCGCCGGGGCTGGAGGCGGCGGCGCCTTGGCTGCTGACGGCCTTCCTCGTCGGGTATCTCGCCGGAACCGTTCCCTTCGGCCTGCTGCTGGCGCGCCTTTTCGGGCTTGGCGACCTGCGGCGCGTCGGCTCCGGCAACATCGGGGCGACGAACGTGCTGCGCACCGGCGGCAAGGGCGCGGCGGCGCTGACGCTGCTTCTCGACGCCGCCAAGGGCGCGGTTCCGGCGCTGGTCTTCGCCGCCTGGGGGCGGGACGCGGCGGTGCTGGCGGCCGCGGGCGCCGTGCTCGGGCACGTGTTCCCGGTCTGGCTTCGGTTCCGGGGCGGCAAGGGGGTCGCGACGCTGCTGGGCGCCGCGCTCGGGCTCGCCTGGCCGGTCGGGCTCGGCGCGCTCGCGGCCTGGGCGGGGGCGGCGGCGCTGACCCGGCGCAGCTCCGTCGGCGGGCTCGCCTCGGCCGCGGCGGTTCCCGTCGGGCTCCACCTCGCAGGGCGCTGGGAGGCCGTCGGCATCGCGGTGCTGCTGGCGGCGCTGGTCTGGGCCCGGCACCACGCCAACATCGCACGGCTGATCGCGGGGACCGAGCCGCGGATCGGCGCGCGTTAGCGCCGCGTTCACCGATTCCGGCGTCTCTCGGACGGGAGGGGGACGGCGGGAGAGGCGATGCAGGGACGCTTGACGTTGGAGGCGCGGCCGGGGGTCGCGCCCGAGGATCCGGTCTCGGCGCTGAGGCTGGCGCGCAGCCGCAATGTCGGGCCCGCGACCTGGGCGCGGCTGGTGGCGCGCTACGGCGACGCCGCGCGGGCCTTGGAGGCGCTGCCCGGGCTCGCTTCGCGCGGCGGCGCCCGCGGCTTCCGCGCCTGCCCGCGGGAGCAGGCGGAGGCCGAGCTGGAGGCCGGCGCGGCCGCCGGCGCCCGGCTGCTGGTGCTGGGCGGCCGGGGCTATCCCGCGCAACTCGCGGAGATTCCCGATCCGCCCCCCGTGCTCTGGGCCAGGGGCCGGCCGGAGGCGCTCGGCCGCCCGGCGGCGGCGATCGTCGGGGGACGCAACGCATCGGCCCTCGGGCTGCGGCTGGCCCAGCGCATGGCCGAGGATCTCGGCGCGGCGGGGGTGCTCGTCGTCTCCGGCCTCGCACGCGGGGTCGACGGCGCGGCGCATCGCGGCGCGTTGCGGACGGGGACGGTCGCCGCCGTCGCCGGGGGCGTGGACCACGTCTACCCCGCCGAACACGCCGACCTCGCCGAGCGGATCCTGGAGACCGGCGCCATCGTCAGCGAGGCGCCGCCGGGCTTCGAGCCGCAGGCGCGGCATTTTCCGCGGCGCAACCGGGTGATCGCGGGGCTCAGCCGTGCGGTGGT
>DATFKM010000138.1:0-2138 GCA_035268645.1 Paracoccaceae bacterium
GAGCTTCTCGGCGCCGGCGCCTATTTCGCGTGGCTCCGCCACCCCTTCGACGCGCCCTCCTCGGACATCGCCCGCCGGCTGGTGGAGGAGGCGTCGCTCCTCCTTCTCCCCGGCACCATGTTCACGCCGCCGGACGACCCGCTCGGGCGGTCGTCGCTCCGCATGGCCTTCGCCAACCAGGGCCCGGACGGCCTCCGCGAGGCCTTCCGCCGCCTCGCCGCCTTCACCGCCGCCGAGAGGCGCGCCGCGTGAGCCGCGGGTTCTACGAGTTCTTCGCCGGCGGCGGCATGGCCCGCGCCGGGCTCGGCCCCGGCTGGCGCTGCCTCTGGGCCAACGACAACGACCGCGCCAAATGCGCCGCCTACCGCGCCAACTGGGGCGGCGAGCACCTGCTGGAGCGCGACGTGGCCGAGGTCGCCGCCGCCGACATCCCCGGCCGCGCCGACCTCGCCTGGGCGTCCTTCCCCTGCCAGGACCTCTCCCTCGCCGGCACGCGCCGCGGCATGGGCGTCGGCGGGCGCACCCGCTCCTCGGTGTTCTGGGCCTTCTGGTTCCTGATCGAGCGTCTCGCCGCCGAGGGCCGCGCCCCGCGCGTCATCGTGATCGAGAACGTGGTCGGCCTCGCCTCGGCCCGCGGCTCGGAGGACTTCGCCGCCCTCTGCAACGCCCTCGCCGGCGCCGGCTACCGCTTCGACGCCCATGTCGTCGACGCGGCGGGCTTCGTGCCGCAGTCCCGCCCCCGCCTCTTCGTCACCGCCTTCCGCGGCGAGCCGCCCGCCCATCTTCGCGACGCCGAGGACGCGCGGCCCCCCGCGCTCGCCCGCGCCCTCGCCCGGCTGGAGGAGGCCGCCCCCGCGCGCCGCGCCCTCGCGCTGCCGCCGCCCCCCGGCCGCAACCTCCAGCTCGCCGACCTCCTCTCGGACGCGGGCGCCCCGCCCTGGCGCGGCGCCGCGGCGCAGGGCGCCATCCTCGCCCTGATGACCCCGCGCCACCGCGCCCGGATCGAGGCCGCGCGGGCCGAGGCCAAGGCGACGGGGCGCCGCGTCGCCGGCACGCTCTACCGGCGCATGCGCCCCGACCCCGCCGGCGCCGGCACGGTGCAGCGGGCCGAGGTGCGCTTCGACATCGCCGGGTGCCTGCGCACCCCCGCCGGCGGCTCCTCGCGCCAGACCCTGGTCTGCGCCGAGCCCGACGGGCGCCTCCGGATGCGCCTCCTCTCCGCCCGCGAGGCCGCGCGTCTGATGGGCCTGCCCGACGCCTATCGCCTGCCGGATCGCTACACCGAGGCCTACCGCCTCGCCGGCGACGGCGTCGCGGCCCCCGTCGCCCGCTGGCTCGCGGCGCGCCTGCTCGAACCCCTGCTCGACCACATGGACGCCGGCGAGGGCGCCGCGGACGTGAGCCGGCGCGCGCCGGCGGTTGCTCCGGGGGCCGCGCCGGCGTAGACGCCATGGTGGCCTCCCCGGAGCCCGCCGCCGCCCCGAGACGACCCCAGCGATCCCTCGACCCGAGAGAGCCGAGACCCCCCATGCTGCATCTCCTGCGCCGCGCCGCGAAGACCTGGGCGTTCCGCCTGCTCTTCGCGCTCCTGATCGTCTCCTTCGCGGTCTGGGGCATCGGCGACCTCTCCATCGGCGGCGGCGGCGCCCGCGTCGCCCAGGTCGGGGACCGCCGCATCACCGTCGAGGAGTTCGGCACGGCCCTAAGCCGGGAGCTCAACAGCCTCTCGCGCCGGGCCGAGCGCCCCGTCACCCTCCAGGAGGCGCGCGACGCCGGCGTCCCGCAGCAGCTTCTCGCCCGCATCGTCCGCGACGCGGCGCTGGACGAGGAGGCGCGCCGGCTCGGCCTCTCCGCCGGCGACGAGGAACTGCGCGAGGCGATCCTCGCCTCGCCCTCCTTCCAGGGCCTCGGCGGCGGCTTCGATCCGGAGGCCTACCGCTTCATCCTCGACCGCCTCGGCTTCACCGTGGAGCGCTTCGAGACCGACCTGCGCCGCTCGCTCGCCCGCGAGACGGTCGCCTACGGCGTGCGCGCCGGCGCCCCGGCCGCCCCGGGCTTCGCCGAGGCCCTCGTCGCCGAGGAGTTCGAGCGCCGCGCCTTCGCCGTCCTCGTGCTGCCCCTCTCCGCGGCGCCGGAGC
>DATFKM010000139.1:0-5563 GCA_035268645.1 Paracoccaceae bacterium
GCGCGGGGAGGCGCGGAGCGGGATGGTCGCTGGGGTCAGAGGCACGGTGCTGGGGGCGGTGTCGCCACGGTTCTTCTACGGCTGGCTGATGCTGGGGGTCGCGACCCTCGGCATGTTCGCCAGCGGACCGGGGCAGAGCCACACCTTCAGCGTGTTCGTCGGGCCGATCGCGGAGGAGCTGGCGGTTTCGCCGGCGGCGGTCGGCTCGGCCTATGCGTTGGCGACGCTGGCGGCGGCCTTCGCGCTGCCGTTCCTCGGGCGGCTGGTCGACCGGCACGGGCCGCGCTGGGCGGCGGTGCGGGTGAGCCTGCTGTTCGGCCTCGCCTGCATCGCCTTCGGGGGCGCGCCGAACCTGATTCTGCTCGGGCTCGGCTTCGCCGCGCTGCGGTTCCTCGGCCAGGGCTCGCTGATGCTGATCTCGGCCAACCTCACGAGCCAGTGGTTCGATCGAAAGCGCGGCACGGCGATGAGCCTGGTGGCGCTGGGGTTCGCCTTGTCGATGGCGGTGCATCCGCCGCTCGGGCAGCTCCTGATCGAGAGCTTCGGCTGGCGGGCCGCCTGGGTCGGCCTCGGCCTGCTGACCTGGGCGATCCTGCTGCCGCCCTATCTGATGCTGGTGATCGACCGGCCTGAGGACGCGGGGCTGCGCCCGGACGGCGCCGTCGCGCCGCCGCTGAAGGAGGGCGAGACGGAGACGCCGGCGGAGATCAAGGGCCTGACGCTGTCGCAGGCGACGCGCACGTCCGCCTTCTATCTGGTGTTCTGCGGGCTGTTCTCGGTCTCGATGCTGGTGACGGTTCTGCATTTCTATCAGGTCACCGTGTTCGCGGAGAACGGCTTCTCGGCGCGCACGGCCTCGCTCGCCTTCACCGTCTCGGCGGTGACGATGGCGGCGACGATGCCGCTGGTGGGGCGGCTGCTGGACCGGGTGGCGACGCGCTTCGTCTTCGCCATGGCGCTGGTCACGATGAGCGCGGCGCTGCTGCTGGCGACGGTGATCGCGACGCTGCCGGGGCTGATCGTCTACGCGCTGGTGTTCGGGCTGACCAACGCCTTCTCCATCACGCTGTTCGGCTACCTGTGGCCGCGCTTCTTCGGGCGGAAACACGTCGGCTCGATCCAGGGGACGGGACAGACGGGGCTGGTGATCGGCGCCTCGCTCGGCCCGCCGCTGGTGGGCTTCGCGGCGGAGTTCGCGGGCGGCTTCGACACGCCGCTGCGCTGGGCGGCGCTGTTCCCGCTGGCGATGGCGCTGCTGGTGGGGCTGTTCCTGAAGACGCCGGCGGCGCTGGGGGCGGACGCGGGCAGGGACTGAGTTCCCCGGCCGCTCAGCGCCCGGCGTGGAGGGCGGCGATGGCGCGGGCCGGGGCGCCCGTGCCGCAGACCCTGGCGAAGGCCTCGATCGAGGCGGCGATGGCGGGACGGTCCTCCGCCTCCCAGCCGCGGAGCACGGCCTTCTGCGCGCGGATCGCGGCGGGTTCGGCGGCGAGGACGGCGGCGAGGCGGGCCTCGACCGCGTCCTCCAGCGCGTCTGCGTGGACGAGGGCCTGGACGAAGCCGAGGCGCAGCGACTCCGCCCCGTCGACGGTGCGGCCGGTGAGAACGAGGTCGGCCGCGGCGCCCCAGCCGATCAGGCGCGGGAGCAGGCAGGCCTCGATCACCGAGGGGACGCCGACGCGCACCTCCGGCATCCCGGCGACGAGGCCGTCGGCGGCGAGGCGGACGTCGCAGGCGGCGGCGAGCTCCATCCCCGCGCCGAGGCAGGGACCGCGGAGGACCGCGATGGTCGGCACGGGCAGGCGGCGCACGGCGTCGATGGCGTGGTGCAGCGCGGTGATGAAGGCGCGGCCGCTCTCGGCGTCGAGCGCCGCGAGCGTGGCGAGGTCGGCGCCGCCGCAGAAGGCGCCCCCCTCGCCGGAGATCACCACGGCGCGGAGCGCGTCGTCCTCGGCCAGCGCGCGGGCGTGGGCCGCGAGGGCGCCGATCATCCGGGGGGTCAGCGCGTTGCGCTTCGCCGGGCGCGCGAGGACGAGGCGGGCGACGGGGCCGGCCTCGCGGCGTTCGATCTCGAGACGGGCGGCGCCTTCGGCGTCTTCGGCGGTCATGGCGGCGCTCTCCCCTCCGCGGTCGCGAGCGCGCAGGCTAGGGGCCGGGGCGCCGCGGGGGAAGGGGGCGCGGACGGTCGCGTCCGGCTCACGATCAGTTAGGTTGATGCGACGCGGCCCCGTGACGAGGGTGCGCCACGACGCCGCGAAACGGATCGGAGCCGTCATGGAGAGCCTCTACTACGTCGTCGCCTGGGCCTGTCACCGGAAATGCAGGCACTGCTACGAGCCGCGGTTCAGGCCCTATGTCCGCGGCGCGCTGCGCGAGGTCGTGGACGAGGCGCGGCATGCCTGGCCGCGGGTGCTGGCGAACCTGCCGGACGACTTCACGTATCTCGACCTCTCGCGCCCCTCGGAGACGGCGCCGGGGGGCTACGAGCGTCGGCCGGGGCGCATCGTCCTCGCCGGGGGCGAGGTGCTGGTCGATCCGGTGCGCGAGGAGGTGCTGTATCCGCTGCTGGAGGGGATCCGGGCGAAATGGGGCGCGCTCGGCGTCAAGGTCGTCGTGCAGACGACCGGGGATCTGGTGACGCCGGGGATCGTGGACGACCTGCTGAGCCGCGGGGTCTGGATGGTGTCCTGCGCGGGGTTCGACGACTTCCATGTGGGCATGGAAGGGGAGAAGCGCGTTCCCTTGGAGGTGCGGCTGCGGGAGATGTTCGAGGCCGCCGGGATGACCGAGGCCAAGGCGGCGGAGGATCAGGAGGGACCGGTCTACGGGCTGTTCGGGGCCACCGAGGACGCCTGGATCGGGAAGATCTGGCCGCGCGGGCGGGCTTGGGAGAACTCGCTGTCGAAGGCGACGATCGAGGAGAACTTCTGCGACGCCTGGTCGGGGGGGCTGAACTTCCTGCGGCGCGGGGTGTCGGGCTCCGAAGTCTCGATCGACCCGAACGGGGACGTCTTCCCGTGCTGCCTCAAGACGAAGAAGGCGCTGGGCAACCTCAGGGAGGAGCGGCTGGAGGACATCCTCGACAGCCTCGCCGGGCGGCCCGAGTTCGAGGCGATCAACGCCGGGCGGCCGGAGCGGATGGGCGTGGCGCATGGCTGGGACACCGAGCGGTTCCTGGAGGCGTGCCGGACCGAGAAGCCGAACGGCGAGCCCTACCGCAATCTCTGCATCGGCTGCGACCGGTTCCACGAGGAGGTGCTCGGCCCGGTGATCGACCGGATCCGGGCGGAGCGGATGGCGGCGCGGGAGGCCGCGGAATGAGGCTCTTCGGATGGGTCGCGGCGCTGGCGTTCGCGGCGGGGGGCGCGGCGGCGGACCCCGATCCGGCGGACTGGGACGCGGTGCTGGAGGAGGCGCGCGGGCAGACCGTGTGGTGGCACGCCTGGGGCGGGTCGGTCCGGATCAACGACTACATCGCCTGGTCGGCGCGCGAGGTGGAGGACCGCTACGGGGTGCGGGTGGAGCACGTGAAGCTCTCCGACACCGCGGAGGCGGTGAGCCGGGTCGCGGCCGAGAAGGCGGCGGGAGAGGCCGAGGACGGGGCGGTCGACCTCCTCTGGATCAACGGCGAGAACTTCGCGGCGATGAAGGAGGCGGGGCTGCTGTTCGGCCCCTGGGCGGAGGATCTGCCGAACTGGCGATTCGTCGACGTCGAGAACAAGCCCGTGCGGACCGACTTCACGGTGCCGACGGAGGGGCTGGAGGCGCCTTGGGCGACGGCGCAGGTGGTATTCTACCACGACGCCGCGCGGGCGCCGCAGCCGCCGCGTGCGATGGCGGCGCTGGCGGAGTGGGCTGAGGCGAACCCCGGGCGGTTCGCGTATCCGCAGCCGCCGGATTTCCTCGGCTCCACCTTTCTGAAGCAGGCGCTGGTGGAGCTTTCCGGCGGGCCGGAGGCGCTGTATCGGCCGCTGGACGAGGCGGATTACGAGGCCGTCACCGCCCCGCTCTGGGCCTGGCTCGATCGGCTGACGCCGAATCTCTGGCGCGGCGGGCGGGCCTATCCTCAGTCCGGGCCGCGGCTGAAGCAGCTGATGGCGGACGGCGAGATCGACCTCGCGGTCAGCTTCGATCCGAACGAGGCGGCCTCGGCCGTCGCGAATTTCGAGCTGCCGGAGACGGTGCGGACCTACGTGCTCGACGGCGGCACGCTGGGCAACGTGAGCTTCGTGGCGATCCCGTTCAATTCGGGCTCGAAGGCGGGGGCGATGGTGCTGGCGGATTTTCTGCTGTCGCCCGAGGCGCAGGCGCGCAAGGCCGATCCGGCGGTGTGGGGCGCCGGCACGGTGCTGGACGTCGAGGCGCTGCCGGACGAGGCGCGGGCGCGGTTCGAGGCGATCGAGGTCGGCGTCGGCGGGATCCCGCCGGAGGACTTGGGCGAGATCCTGCCGGAGCCGCATCCGAGCTGGATGACCCGGCTCGAGGAGGACTGGCAGGCGCGCTTCGGGGTCTCGCGCTGACCGAGGCGGCGGCGGTCGGGGCCTCTGGCGCCCGGAGGCGGTGGCGAGGGCCGGGCTGGGCGCCGGCGCTGACCCTGGCGCTGATGCTGGGGCCGGTGGCGGCGGGGCTGGCCGGGGCGGTCGGGCCGGCCTTCGGCTGGGCGCCGGAGCTCGGGGCGGCGGGGGTCTCCCTCGAGGCGTGGAGGACGTTGTTCGGCTGGCCGGGGCTGGCGCGGGCGGCGGGGCTGAGCCTTTCCGTCGGTCTGCTGGCGACGGGAGTGTCGCTCGCGATCACGCTGCTGATCTGCGCGGGATGGCAGGGGACGCGGGTCTGGCGCTGGGTGGAGCGGGGGCTGTCGCCGATCCTCGCGATGCCGCATGCGGCGGCGGCGTTCGGGCTGGCGTTCCTGATCGCGCCGTCGGGCTGGGCGGTGCGGGCCGCGTCTCCGTGGCTGACGGGGTGGGAGACGCCGCCGGACGTGCTGGTGGTGCAGGATCCCCTGGGGCTGGCGCTGGTCGCCGGGCTGGTGGCCAAGGAGGTGCCGTTCCTCCTCCTGATGACCTTGGCGGCGAGCGCGCAGGCGGAGGCGGGTCGGACGCTTCTGGTCGCGCGGGCCTTGGGACAGGGGCGCGTGAGCGGCTGGCTGAAGGCGGTGCTGCCGCGGCTCTGGCCGCAGATCCGGCTGCCGGTCTACGCGGTGCTGGCCTATTCGATGAGCGTGGTGGACGTGGCCGCGATCCTCGGGCCGAACGCGCCGCCGACGCTGGCGGTCCGGATCGTGGGTTGGATGAACGATCCGGATCTGTCGTGGCGTGCGGTCGCGGCGGCCGGGGCGCTGCTGCAGCTCGGGCTGGTGGTGGGCGCCCTGGCGGCGTGGCGCATCGGAGAGGATCTGGTCGGGCGGCTCGGGCGTCGCTGGGCGGAGGGTGGCTCGCGCTGGCCGGCCGCCGCGGAGGGAGCGGCGCGGGGCGCGGGCTTGCCGGCCGCCGCCGTGACGGCGGCGGCGGCGGGGTTCGGGCTGGCGGGCCTCGCCGTCTGGTCCTTCGCGGGGCTCTGGACGTTTCCG
>DATFKM010000140.1:0-6182 GCA_035268645.1 Paracoccaceae bacterium
AGTAATCGCCGAACCCCAGGCCGGCCCCGGACAACCCCCGGACCTCCACCCTGTTCCGACGAAAAACCAAGTGGCAGTGCCCGAAAGAACCAAGTGGCGGTTCACGGCCGAGGCGGCGCTGAACGCGCCGAGCCTCTACCGCGAGACGGGCGGGCTGAGCTTCGAGGCCGTGCACGTCGACGGCGCGGCGCGCTTCGCGGCGGAGGCGGGGAAGGCCGGCGTGCGGCGGCTGGTCCACGTCTCCGGCATCGGCGCCGATCCCGAGGCGCGCGACCCCTACATCCCGGCGCGCGGACGCGGCGAGGCCGCCGTCCGCGACGCCTTTCCGAGCGTGATGTTCGGGCCGGACGACGGCTTTCTCGGCGCGATCCTCTCCGCGGTGCGCCGGCTGCCCCCCGTGCCGCTGTTCGGATCGGCGGGCACGCGCCTTCACCGGGTCCATGTCGAGGGCGCGGCGCAGGCGATGGCGGCCGCGCTGCTGGCGGAGGCGGCGGCGCCGCTCCATGAACTCGGCGGGCCGACGGTGTGGCGCTATCGCGACCTCGTGCACGCCGTGGCGGCGACGGCCGGACGCACGGCGTGCACGGTTCCGGCGCCGTTCCCGCTGTGGCGCGCGCCGGCGGCGGCGGCGGCGCTGTTGCCGACGCCGCCGCTGACCCGGACGGAGGTCGCGCTCATGGAGGCCGACAAGGTCGCGGCCCCGGATCTGCCGGCGCCGAGGCGCGCGGGGTCCGTCCCCGGAATCCGATCGTCTATCTGCGCCACTTGCCGACGCCGCGCTTAGTCAAGGGTCGCGGCTCTCGCATCGGCCCTGTACAGGATCCGACGATCCGAGCGCGGACCGCCGGACAGCTTCGTCGCCGAGCGCCCTCGATGCCGTTCCCGCGACGGCCTCGCGTGCGCGCGCACCGGGCCGGCACGGAGTCGACGTGCGGCGCGGCCGCAGGCGATCAACGGAGCGACTGCGGAGCGAGGACATGCCGCTCGAAAGCGTCTCGGATCGCGGCTGGCGCCGAGGGCGGCCATCCGCCGGAGCGCCGGCCAGGCCCGCGCCACAAGCGCTCCGGACGATCGCCGCGTCGCCTTCGCGCCCCCGCTGCGGAGGCCCGGGGCCCGGCCACGCGACCAAGGCCCCCTCCTCCCGCATGCCGAGGGGGATCGGCGGGCACGGAGCGGCGAAGGCCGGCGCCGCGATCCTCGGCCGCGATCCTTCGGCGCCGCGCGGAAGGACGACGCGAGGATCCGACCCGAGCCGGCGTCGGGTCGGTCGCGGCCCGGAGCCCGCTTGGGCCTCGGCGTCACGACGCCGCCTCAGCCTTGATCGCGGCGGCCGTCGCGACGAGCCCTCTCGCCCGCGGTCCCGATCACGGGACGTCGCCCGACGCCTTCGCATGTCGCGGCGGCGCCGCGCCGGGCAAGCCGTCGGCGGCCGCGCCCGCCCGGGAACGGCGGCCTCGCCCTCCGACGCTTCGGAGGGATCCGCCTCCTGGCTGTCCCCGCCGAGCGGGGGGCGGCATGGCGCCATCGGTCATGCGGCCGCCGTGCGCCGTCCGGCGCTCTTCCGGCTGCGGAACACGGCCGCGAGCTCCTTGAGGCGACGCGCCGTGGTCGCGACTTCTCCGGCCCCGCGGGCCGCATCCTGAGCCATCGCCGCGTTGCGTTGCGTGGTCTCGTCCAGGCTCGCCACGGCCGAGGAGATCTCCTCGATGCCGGAGGACTGCTCGGCGCTCGCCGCGCTGATGCCGGAGATGGTCTCGCCGAGCGCCTGGACCGAGGCGACGATCGCCTTGAGGGATTTTCCGGCCTGCCGCGCCGCCGAGACGCCGTCCGAGACCTGGCGGCCGCTGTCCTCGATCAGGCCCTTGATGTCGTTGGCCGCCTCGCTCGAGCGCTGCGCGAGCTGGCGGACTTCGGCCGCCACCACCGCGAAGCCCTTTCCGGCCTCTCCGGCGCGGGCCGCCTCCACCGCCGCATTCAGCGCCAGCAGGTTCGTCTGGAAGGCGATGCCGTCGATCACCGAGGTGATGTCGGAGATGCGGGTGGAGCTCGCCTCGATCCGCTCGATGATCGACACCGTCTCGGAGACGACGTCGCGTCCGCTTTCGGCGGCGCCGGAGGCCTGGCGCGAGAGCGAGGCCGCCTCGCGCGCGTTGTCGGCGTTGCCCCGGACCGTCGCGGACAGCTCCTCCATCGTCGCGGCCGTCTCCTCGAGCGAGGCCGCCTGACCTTCCGCGCGCTCGGCCAGCGCGTCGGCGTCGGCGGTCATGGTCTCCGCCGTGGCGCTGATCGCGCCCGCCCCGTCCTTGATCGCTTCGACGAGTTCGGCGAGGCGCGCCACCGTGGCGTCCACGTCGCGCTTGAGCCCGGCGAAGGCGCCGTCGAAGACGCCCTGCATCTCGGCGCTCAGATCGCCTTCCGCCAGGCGGCGCATCGCGGCGCCGGCCGCATCGACGCCGCGCTCCACGCTCTCCAGCATACGGTTGATCCCCTCGGCCAGCGCCGCGATCTCGCGATCGTCGAAGCGCCCGTCGACCCGGCGCGAGAAGTCGCCCGACACCGCCGCCTCGACCACGCCGCCGAAGGCCTCCGCGAGCCGCCGCATGGTCTCGGCCCTCGCCTCGACGGCCTCGCGCTGGGCGCTCTCACGCGCGGCTTCGGCCCGGTGCAGCGCCCGCTGCTTCTCCACGAACACCGCGAGCGCGCGGGACATCATGCCGAACTCGCTGCGGTTGTCGGTGTCGTGTCGCTGATCGATGTCGAGATCGCCCGCCGCCGCGCGCTCGAGGTCGCGCGCGATCCGCCGCACCGCGCCGCCGATCCAACGCCCGAGCGCCAGCGCCAGCACGACGCCGAGCGCCGGCGCCGCGACCGCCCCGGCGATCGCCATCACCGCCCCCCGGGCGGCCGCCCCGGCGGCATCCTCGGCCAGCGTCGCGCGCCGCTCGCGCACCGCGTCCAGCGCGGCGTCGGCGGCGTCCCCCAGCTTGGGCCCGTAAGCTGCGAGGTCCTCGGCGAACAGCCGCTCCCTCGTCTCGGCCGCCTCGATGAGGGCCCGAAGCGCGCCGATCGACCCGTCCACGCCCTGGATCGCCTCGAAGGCGAGGCCGGCGAGACCGGCGCCGTTGACCGCGCCGATCAGCGCCCGGGTCTCGGTGTCGGCGCGATCGAGCGCGGCGCGGGCGGACGCGGCCGCCGCCGCCGACGGGCGCAGAACGAAGCGCTCGACTTCGATCTGGCCGAGCAGCAGGCGCTGCAGCGCCGCGCCGGCGGCCGCCGCGGCGGGCGCCGCGCCGATCCGTCCCGCCTCGTCGCGCAGCCGCGCGAGCGAGTCGTGCGCGGCGGCGTCCGCCGCGCGCGCGGCCCGCTCCGCCGCGATCAGCGCTTCATGGGCGGCGGCCGCCGTCTCGAAGGCCGCGCCGAAGGCCCGCGCCCGATCGCCGAGCGCGGCGATCTCGGCACGACCCACCGCCGCGCCCGGGCCGAACAGCGTCCCGGCGCCGTCGGCGAAGTCCGTCAGCTCCCGCAGGTTGCCCAGCACCTCGCCGCGGCTCTCCGCGTCGCCGGTCGCGCGAAACGCGAACACCGCCATGCGCATCTGCAGGAGATCCTCGAGGAAGTCGGTCAGCGCCGCCCCCCGCTCCGAGGTCCGCTCGAGAGGCCGGATGTCCCGCGCCACCCGCTCCGCGTTCCACCAGCTCAGCGCCGAGACGACGGTGATCAGCGCGATCAGGAGGCCGAACCCCAGCGCGATCCGCTGGAACACCGTCAGGTTGTCTAGCATGGGGGCGGTCTCCGTCCTTGCCGATGCCGTGCCATCGCCACCGCGTTAGCGCCGCATCCCTTTCCGGCGTGCTAACGCCGGCCGCCCATTGCGCCTCGCGTCTCAGCAAGTATCGTGCGGCTCCGACATCCCCGGCCGCCGACCGACCGGCCGCCTCCCGTGAGGACCGCGATGAAGATCAGCGTGGAGCGCGCGGCGCTGCTCAAGGCGATGAGCCGGGCCCAAGGCGTGGTGGAGCGTCGGACGACGATCCCGATCCTCTCCAACGTCCTGCTGGAGGCCGAGGGCGACCGGCTCTCGATCCGCGCCACCGATCTCGACGTCGAGACGCTCGAGGCGATTCCCGCCATGGTGGAGCAGGCCGGCGCCCTCACCGCCCCTGCGCACATGCTGCACGAGATCGTCCGCAAGCTGCCGGACGGCGCGCAGGCCGGCCTCTCCGCGCTCCCCGGCGAGGACCGGCTGGAGATCCGCGCCGGCCGCTCGGACTTCAAGCTCGCGACCCTGCCGCGGGACGACTTCCCGGTGATGGCGAGCGCCGACTACGCCTCGAATTTCGAGGCGCCGGCGCCGGTGCTGCGCCGCCTCTTCGACAAGGCGCGCTTCGCCATCTCGACCGAGGAGACGCGCTACTACCTCAACGGCGTCTATCTGCACGTCGCCGACGGGGCGGAGGGCCGGGCGCTGCGCTGCGTCGCGACCGACGGCCATCGCCTCGCCCGCGTCGACGCGTCCCTGCCCGAGGGGGCGGACGGGATGCCCGGCGTCATCGTCCCGCGCAAGACGGTGCTGGAGCTGCGCAAGCTCCTGGAGGACGACGAGGCGACGATCGCCGTCTCTGTCTCCGAAACCAAGATCCGCTTCGCCACCAACGGCGTCTCGCTGACCTCCAAGGTCATCGACGGCTCCTTCCCCGACTATTCGCGCGTGATCCCGGTCGGCAATCCGCGGCGTCTGGAGGTCGACGCGGCGGAGTTCGCCTCCGCCGTCGATCGCGTCGCGACGGTCAGCTCGGAGCGGTCGCGCGCGGTCAAGCTGGCGATCTCCGAGGACCGGCTGGTGCTCTCGGTCACCGCGCCCGACAGCGGGACCGCGACCGAGGAGCTCGCCGTGGCCTATTCGGACGAGCCGCTGGAGATCGGCTTCAACGCCAAGTACCTGCTGGAGATCGCCGGCCAGGTGGACCGCGAGAACGCCGTGTTCCTGTTCAACGCCTCGGGCGATCCGACGCTGGTGCGCGAGGGCGACGACGAAAGCGCGGTCTACGTCGTGATGCCGATGCGGGTCTGAGTGCGCGTCGCCGCGCTCGAACTCTCGCATTTCCGCTCCTGGCGGCGGACTCGGATCGAGGCGGGCGGCGGCCCGGTGGCGGTCCATGGGCCCAACGGCGCCGGCAAGACCAACCTGCTCGAGGCGATATCGCTGCTCTCGCCCGGCCGCGGCCTGCGCCGGGCGGACCCGGAGGGCTTCTCGCGCCGTCCCGAAGGGCTCGGCTGGCGCGTCGCGGCGCTGGTCGAGGGCGGCGGCGACGCGCACGAGATCGAGACCTCCGGCGAGGCCGGCGCCGCCGCCCGCGCCGTGCGGATCGACGGCAAGCCCGCGCCGCAGACCCGCCTCGGCGCCGTGCTTCGGATGCTCTGGCTGACGCCGGCGATGGACCGGCTCTGGATCGAGGGCGCCTCGGGGCGGCGCCGCTTTCTCGACCGCATGGCCCTCGGCTTCGAGCCCGGCCACGCCGAGGCCGCGCTCGCCTACGAGAAGGCGATGCGCGAGCGCAACCGGCTGCTGCGCGACGAGGTGCGCGACCCCCGCTGGTTCGCCGCGCTCGAGGCGCGCATGGCCGAGGCCGGCGCCGCCCTGACCGCCGCCCGCCGAGCCCTGGTCGATCGCCTCGCCGCGGCGCAGGCGGGGGCCGAGACCGCCTTTCCCGCCGCCGAGCTCGCCCTCGCCCCCGGCTATGTGGCCGAGGCGGAGGCCGGCGCCGACGCCGCCGCGCTGGCCGAGGCGCTCGCCGCCGGCCGCACGCGGGACCAGGCCGCCGGCCGCACGCTGGAGGGGCCGCACCGTGCCGATCTCGACGCGATCTGGGCCGCCAAGGGCATGCCCGCGCGGGACTGCTCGACGGGCGAGCAGAAGGCGCTGCTCGTCTCGCTGATCCTCGCCGCGGCGCGCGCGCTCCGGGCGGAGACGGGCGAGGCGCCCGTGCTCCTGCTCGACGAGGTCGCCGCGCATCTCGACGAAGGCCGCCGCGCCGCGCTCTACGACGAACTGGTCGCGCTCGGCGCACAGGCCTGGATGACCGGAACCGATCCGGCGCTCTTCGCAGCGCTCGGCCGTCGGGCGCTCCGGCTCGCCGTGCGGGAGACGGACGGCGGATCCACGCTCGTCTGATCGCCGACCG
>DATFKM010000141.1:0-9254 GCA_035268645.1 Paracoccaceae bacterium
GCCGCAACCCCCGCACGGGGGAGAGCGTGCCGGTGCCGGAGAAGCACGTCCCCTTCTTCAAGACGGGCAAGGAACTGCGCCTGCGCCTCAACGACGGCGCCGAAGGCGACGACGACGACTGAGCCCGTGAGCGCCCCGGCCGCAGTCCCGCACGCGGCCGGACCTGAAGACAGCGGAGAGCCTCGTGCGCATCCTGAAGTATCTTCTTCTCGTCCTTCTGGCCGTCCTGGCCGTCCTGCTCGCGATCGCCAACCGCGGTCTGGTGGAGCTGCACGTCTGGCCTGACGGGATGCCGCTGCCCGAGCCGATGGCCTCCTGGCCCAACGACTTCGAGATGCCGATCTACCTGGCCCTGCTCGCCGCGATCTTCGTGGGCGTGGTGGTCGGCCTGACGCTCGAGATGGTCCGCGAACGCACCCACCGGCGCGAGGAGCGGCGCTACCGCTCCGAGGCCGCGCGCCTCTACCGCGAGAACAAGGACCTGCGCGCCAAGCTCGGCCAGGACCCTGAGGACGACGTCCTCGGCCTCGAGCGCGCCTGAACGCCGCGGTGACCGTCCGCGTCAAGATCTGCGGGCTGACCCGGCCGGCGGACCTCGCCGCCGTCGCCGCGGCGGGCGCGACCTATGCCGGCTTCGTCCACTTTCCGAAGTCGCCCCGGCATCTCGACGCCGCCGCGCTCGCCGCCCTCGCGCTCGAGGCGCCGCCGGGCCTCTGCAAGGTGCTGCTGACCGTCGACGCCGACGACGCCCTGCTCGACGCCCTGCTCGAGGCCGCGCCGATCGACATGCTCCAGCTGCACGGCGGCGAATCGCCCGAGCGCGTCGCCGCCCTCCGCGCCCGCCACGGCCTGCCGGTGATGAAGGCCGTCGGCGTCGCCGACGAGGCCGACCTCCCCGCCCTGGCGGAGGCCGCCCGCGCCGCCGACCAGCTCCTGATCGACGCCAAGCCGCCTCGCGGCGCGGCGCTCCCCGGCGGCAACGGCCTCGCCTTCGACTGGCGCCTGCTCTCGGGCCGGCGCATCGGCGTGCCCTGGATGCTCGCCGGCGGCCTGACGCCGGAGAACGCCGCCGAGGCCGTCCGCCTCACCGGCGCCCGCCAGCTCGACGTCTCCTCGGGCGTCGAGGCCCGCCCGGCCGAGAAGGACCCCGCCCGCATCGGCGCCTTTCTTGCGGCGGCCTCGGAGGCGGACGCGGCGGCCTGACGCCCGTCGCGGATCAGCGCCGCTCGAACACCACCTCGCCGGAGCGGTCGCGAAGCTTCCATATCCCCTCGAGCCGCTCGGGGGAGACCGAGCGGAGCGAGAGCGTCGCCGCGTCGATGTAGACGACCGAGCCGCGGGACCAGACGTCGTCCCCCTCGTAATCGACGGCGCCGTCGCAGCCGCGGTCCCAGACGTAGGCGAGCCCGTCGCCCTTGGTCAGCGTCCCGCACCCGGCGTCGGAGGACCGGACGTAGGTCCCCGGCTCGATCGCGTCGGCGGCGTTCGTCTGCGCGGCGCCCGGCGCCGCGGCCGACGCCACGGCGGCGACGACGAAGATCGCGAGTCTCGTCACGGCTTCCTCCTTCTCGCACGGATCGCGCGAGGACCGTCCGGCGGCGGGGCCCCGAACCGCAATGCGACGATGGTCGCCCGGGGCCGGACCGAGGCCTTCGCGGGTCCGGCGGGCGGGAGCCCATGGCGGAGCGCATCGCGGCCCGCTAACCTCGCGCCGAACTCGCCGCACGGCCCCGGAACGCGGCGCGGATGGGAGAAGAACGATGCCCGAACACGCCGCCATCTCGGAGACGCTGGATTCCGTCGTCGCCGACGGTCTGAGCCCCGGCCTCACCGCCGTCGTCGCCGACCGGAACGGCGTGATCCACGCGTCCGCGCATGGCGAGCGCGCCCTCGGCGGCGGCCAGCCGATGACGACCGACAGCGTGTTCCGCATCTTCTCCATGACCAAGGCGATCGGCACCGCCGCGGCCCTCAAGCTGGTGGAGGAGGGCAGCCTCGGCCTCGACACCCCGGTCGAGGCGATCCTGCCCGAGTTCGCGGAGATCCCGGTCCTGGACGGCTGGGACGGCGAGACGCCGCGCCTGCGCCGGCCGAAGACGCCCTGCACCATCCGACACCTGATGACCCACACCTCCGGCATGACCTACGACATCTGGAACGCCGGGCAGGACCGCTACATGAAACACGTCGAGGGCGCGCCGACCCTCACCGGGCGGAAATCGGCCCTGAAGTTCTTCCCGATGCAGTTCGATCCCGGCACGGACTGGGCCTACGGCATGAGCACGGACTGGCTCGGCCTCTGCGTGGAGGAGGCGGCGGGCGAGCGCATCGACGCCTTCCTGAAGCGCGAGATCTTCGATCCGCTCGGCATGGCGGACACCGACGTCGAGTTCACCCCCGAGATGACCGCCCGCAAGGTGGCCGTGCACGCGGCGACGCCGGAGGGCTGGAAGGTCATCGAGATGGAACTGCCCTCCCATCCCGAGTTCTACGGCATGGGCCACGCGTTGAACTCGACCGCCGGGGACTACGCACGCTTCTGCCGCATGGTCCTGAACGGGGGCGAGCTCGACGGCGCCCGCGTGCTCGCGCCCGAGACGGTGGCGGCGATGTCCGAGAACGCCATCGGCGATCTGCGCCTCACCCGCCAGCCGACCACCAATCCCCAGCTCGGCGCCGACATCGACCTCTTTCCGGAGATCGAGAAGAGCTTCACCCTCGGCTTCATGCGCAACGAGGACGACATCCCCGGCCGCCGCCGCTCCGGCGCGCTGTCCTGGGCGGGGGTGATGAACACGCATTACTGGATCGACCCCGCGGCGGGCGTGACGGCGGTGCTGATGATGCAGCATCTGCCGTTCGTGGACCCCAACGCCCTCGCCGCCTACGACCGGTTCGAGCGTGCGGTCTACGCCGCGCTCTGACCGCCCGCGCCGCGCTTGCCGGCGCGGCGCCTCGCCCGCGGCGCGCCGCGCCGCCCTCCGCCGGAGCGGACGCCATGACGCCGACCTTCCGCGACGCGACCGAGGCGGACCTTCCGGCCGTCGTCGCCCTTCTTCACGACGACGCGCTCGGCGCCGCGCGCGAACGCCCGGGCGACCCCGCCTACGCCCGCGCCTTCGCGGCGATGCGGGCGCAGCCCGGCAACCGCCTGCTGCTCGCGCTCGACGACGGCGCGGTGGTCGGCTGCCTGCAACTGATCCTGATCCCCGGCCTCGCGCATCGGGGCGCGACGCGGGCCGAGATCGAATCGGTCCGCACCGCCGCCGCCCGGCGGGGCGAGGGCATCGGCGCCGCGCTCGTCGCGCACGCCCTGGCGGAGGCGCGCGCCGCCGGCGCCACCCTCGCGCAGCTCACCTCCAACGAGGCGCGAAGCGACGCCCACCGCTTCTGGCGGGCGCAAGGCTTCGAACGCACCCATGCGGGCTTCAAGGCGCGGCTCGTTCCCGATGGCGGACCCGAGGCCCGCTGAGCGATGCCGCCGAGCCTCGGCGGGCGGCCGGCGACGCACGACGCCCCCCCCGGGCGACCGCGCATGTCGGGGGGCGTCAGCCCTCCTCCGCCTCGTCCTTGGTGACGTCGCGCTCGCCCGGCGCGTGCTCGGGCGGGGAATAGGTGGTGTAGAGCTTCAGCGGCCCCTCGCCGGTGTTGACGAAGTCGTGCTCCTCGCCCGCGCCCACGAAGGCGAGGTCGCCGTCGGTCACGAGGCTCTCGGTCCCGCCGATCTTCGCGAGGCCCTCGCCCTGCACGAAGACCAGGACCTGGTCGTGGCCGTCATGCGTCTCGAGCCCGATGGATTTTCCCTCCGGAATGCACATCAGCACCACCTGCGTCTTCTCGCCGGTGCGCAGCACGCGGCGGAAATCCTCGTTCTCCAGCGCCATCTTGCGCACGGGGAACACGTCGGTCCGGATCTCGGCGGTCATGGTCGCTCCTTTTCGCGTCCTTGCGCGGCGCACAACGTATCCGTTCCCCGCCGGTTCCACCGCGCCCACCTGACCTATCGACCCGGCCTGCGGGCCCGGTTAGACCTTCGACAAACGCAAGGGAGAGCGCGCCCATGAGCCCCGACGGCCTCAACAGTTTCCGCACCGGCCCGGACGAGACCGGCCGCTTCGGCATCTTCGGCGGCCGTTTCGTCTCCGAGACGCTGATGCCGCTGATCCTCGAGCTCGAGGCCGAATACGAGCGCGCCAAGGAGGACCCCGCCTTCGAGGCGGAGATGCAGGACCTCTGGGCGCATTACGTCGGCCGGCCCTCCCCCCTCTACTTCGCGGAGCGGCTGACCGAGCGCCTCGGCGGCGCCAAGGTCTACCTCAAGCGCGACGAGCTGAACCACACCGGCGCGCACAAGATCAACAACGTGCTCGGCCAGATCCTGCTGGCCCGCCGCATGGGCAAGACCCGCATCATCGCCGAGACGGGCGCCGGCCAGCACGGCGTCGCCACCGCCACCGTCTGCGCCCGCTTCGGGCTGAAATGCATCGTCTTCATGGGCGCCACCGACGTCGAGCGGCAGAAGCCCAACGTCTTCCGCATGCGCCTCCTCGGCGCGGAGGTCGTGCCCGTGACCTCCGGCCGCGGCACGCTGAAGGACGCGATGAACGAGGCGCTGCGCGACTGGGTCACCAACGTCGCCGACACGTTCTACTGCATAGGCACCGTGGCTGGTCCGCACCCCTACCCGGCGATGGTGCGCGACTTCCAGTCGATCATCGGCCGCGAGACGCGCGAGCAGATGCAGGCCCGGGAGGGGCGCCTCCCCGACAGCCTCGTCGCCTGCATCGGCGGCGGCTCCAACGCGATGGGCCTGTTCCACCCGTTCCTCGACGACCCCTCGGTGCGCATCATCGGCGTCGAGGCCGGCGGCCACGGCGTCGACGAGCGCAACGAGCACGCCGCCTCGCTCACCGGCGGGCGGCCGGGGGTGCTGCACGGCAACCGCACCTATCTTCTGCAGGACGACGACGGCCAGATCCTCGAGGGCCATTCCATCTCCGCCGGGCTCGACTATCCCGGCATCGGGCCCGAACATGCCTGGCTGCATGACATGGGCCGCGTCGAATACGTCTCCGTCACCGACGCCGAGGCGCTGGAGGCGTTCACGCTCTGCTGCGAGACGGAAGGCATCATCCCCGCTCTTGAACCCAGCCACGCGCTGGCGCATGTAAAGCGTCTCGCCCCGGAATTGCCGCGCGACCACCTGATGGTCCTGAACATGTGCGGTCGGGGCGACAAGGACATCTTCACCGTCGCCGAAGCGCTCGGAGCGTCCATCTGAGAGAAGGGCCCGCCGCGAAGACGGCCGGCCGACCCACGCCCCTGCGGGGGCCAGACGAGGTTACGTTACGTGTCCAAGTTCGAACCGGGCGACATGGTCGTCCTGATCTCCGGCTCCATGCGGATGGCGGTGGAGAGCCTGGAGGAACAGACGGTGAACGTGGTGTGGTGCCACGAAGGCCGCATCGGCCGCGACAGCTTCGACGAAAAGCTGCTCAACAAGTGGGAATCGCGGGACCACAGCGCCGATCGCGGCGGCTACAAGGGCCGTGACGACCGCGGCGGCGACCGTGGCGGCTACAAGCCGCGCGGCGACGACCGGGGCGGCGATCGCGGCGGCTACAAGGGTCGCGACGATCGGGGCGGCGACCGTGGCGGCTACAAGCCCCGCGGCGACGACCGGGGCGGCTACAAGGGCCGCGACGACCGGGGCGGCGACCGCGACGGCTACAAGGGCCGCGACGACCGGGGCGGCGACCGCGACGGCGGCGGCAAGACCGGCTGGGACGGGCGCCCGCGCGAGAAGAAGTTCTTCCGCAAGGAAGACTGATCCGGCGCCCGCGACCGGGCACGAGGGGGGAGACGAGACCGCATGAGCCGCATCGAGGCCCGCTTCGCGAAGCTCCGCGCCGAAGGGCGCTCGGCCTTCGTCCCCTTCGTGATGGCCGGCGATCCGACCCCGGAGGCCGCGCGCGAGATCGTGCGCGGCCTTCCCGCAGCCGGCGCCGATCTGATCGAGATCGGCATGCCCTTCACCGACCCGATGGCGGACGGACCGGCGATCCAGCTCGCCGGCCAGCGCGCCCTCGCCGCGGGCATGACGCTCGACGGCACGCTCGACCTCGTGCGCGCGCTGCGCGAGATCGACGACGAGACGCCCGTGATCCTGATGGGCTACTACAACCCCATCTACAACCGCGGGGTGGACCGCTTCATCTCCGACGCGCAGGCGGCCGGGGTGGACGGCCTCATCGTCGTGGACCTGCCGCCGGAGGAGGACGCCGAACTCTGCCTCCCCGCGCAGAAGGCCGGCCTGAACTTCATCCGCCTCGCCACCCCGACGACCGACGACAAGCGCCTGCCGACGGTGCTCCGCAACACCTCGGGTTTCGTCTACTACGTTTCGATCACCGGCATCACCGGCGCAGCGGAGGCCGCGGCCGACGCCGTCGGTCCCGAGGTGGCTCGGATCAAGGCGAAGACCGGGCTCCCCGTATGCGTCGGCTTCGGCATCCGCTCGCCCGAGCGCGCGGCCGAGATCGCGCGCGTCGCCGACGGCGCCGTGGTGGGCTCGGCCATCGTGGAGCGCATCGGCCGCGGCGACGCCCCCGGCGACGTGCTCGCCTTCGTGAAGTCCCTCGCCGACGCCGCTCACTCCGCCCGCGGCTGACGCGCGCATCGCCGCTCCGACCATCGTCGCGTCGTCTCCGGAAGCCACGTTGCGCCACTGAAGTGCTCGCGTCATGACATGGCGTCACATCGGGAACGACGAGCGCCCCCCTTCGGAAGACGGAGCCGGAATGACGGCATGGCGTTCGCCGCGAAGATGGTCGTGGCCGCGGTACGATGCCGCCCCTGTCGCAGCCACGCCCTCGCTCACAATTCAGCCTCGTTTTCGTTCTGATCGCCTCTCGACTGATGCCGCCCCTCGAAAGCTCTGACTCTGCGAGAGGATTCCCATACGAGTTGACCCGTGCTTCCGTTGCTCAGGGCAGGGAGACGGAGGCGACATGGGCCGAGCGCCGAAGACCCGGGACGATCTGACGGCGGAGGGGCTGCGGGCGTTGGGCGGCGCGGTGGCGGAGCGACCGTGCGGCGCGGCGGCTGCCGGCGATCGCCGACGCGCCGGACGGCATGAGCCGCGCGGACGCGGCGACCGCTGCGGGCATCGAGCGGCAGGCGCTGCGCGACGCGGTGGTCCGCTACGACGCCGAGGGCCCGGAGGGCGTGCTCGACCGCCCGGCCCCGGGGCCGCCCTCCGGCGCCGAGCGAGGCGGAACTGGAGGTTCTCTTCGACCGGGTCTACCGCAGCCTCGATCCGGAGACGGACGGCGTGAGCGCGTGGGCCCTTCCGGCTCTCCACCGCTGGATCGAGGCCCGCTTCGACAAGTGCCTGCCCCCGCAGAAACTGTCGCGCATTCCGCGGCGCGAGAGGTTCTGCGGCGGAAAGTCTGTCCGACGCATCCGAAGACCGACGAAGCGGCGCAGCGCCGCTTCGAAAAGGGGGGCTCAGCTCCGGCGTCGTCGCGGTCTTCAGCGCGGCCAAGCGCGCGGGGATGGCTTCGGTCGTGTTAATGCAATTCTCCGGTGCGTCGGAGTTGCATGACCGCTCGGGTCGGGCGGAGAGTGCAGGGGAATGCCTCCGTTCGGCTCAGAAGCGTCTGCCCGACTTGCCCTGCATCGACCGGACCGGCCCCAGCGCCGGAAGGCCGCAGAGCTCCGCGCGGCGTTGGGTCGCCGTCATGCGGTCGGGCGGGAGAGGGTTGGGCCGTCGCATATCGCGCTGCGTGTTCGTGTTCATGGCGTGCGAATGCCGGTGCGCGCCGCAAATCGGGACATCGCCTGCAAGCGGAGCGCTTTTCGACCGGCAATGCGCGCACCGCGCTCGCGGCCGCGCCGACGCCCATTGCAAACACGGCCTTGAGTGACGCGTCACGGCCGTAAGCGGGAAGAGTTTGCAGGTCGGCCCGCCCGCGCTGTCATCGGATTGTCGAATTGACAGCCAGCGTGACGCTGGACGGTCGGTGCTGCACTCGATGACCAAGAGGTGGTCGTGAATGAAGTCATTGACGAGCTGAAGCGCGAACGTCGGGCGCTTCGTGACAGGCTCGCGAAAATCGACACGGCGATCGAGGAGTACGAACGCTGGGCGCGCTCCGAGGCGGCGCCGGTCGGGGGCGCCTCGCCGCCATCTGCCGACGTCGCAGGCGAGCTGGCGCGGACGGAGCAGACGCCGATCACGGTCTTCGAGGACGAGGTCCGGGCCATCCTCGCCGGCGCGTCGGCGCCTCTCAAGCGCACCGAGGTCTACGAGGCGCTCACGCGTGCAGGCGTGGTCGTCGGCGGGGTGAACGCTCTGAACACCGTCGCCTCTCGGCTCAGCCGCATGCAGGGCATCATCAACCTGAAGGGCTTCGGCTACTGGCCCGAGGATCGTCCCTACGAGCCGGCCGGACATCCGGGCGCGACCACCTCCGCGGCGGGGCTGTTCGAGCCGCCGGCTCCCGGAGCGGCGGATGCGCCGGCGCCGGCCCCAGACGACGACGAGAGGGGCGAGGCGTGATGACGAGGCGGGAGACTGCACCCGGCGTGGCGACGCACGCCGATCACGCGGACGCCGCCCCCATGTGGCGGTGCCGGAAGTGCGACAAACCGCTGGACGAACCTAGGCGGAGCCGAGTGCACATGCGGTCGCGCAGCGGCCGCATCGACCACTGCCCTTATCCGGTGACCGCCAGATGTGGCGTATGCGGTCAAGCCAACAAGATCAGAGGATCCTCCGCTCCCTGAGGCGCCGGAGCCAAATCCGCTTCGGTCGACCCTCCCGGCGCACGACCCCGCCAACAGGCCCTCAGCGAGACGCTGGACGCTCGGCCACATTCTAGGAAGTCCGATTTTGGCATCCTGGAACGCGCTCCACGAGCAGTTCATCCGACACGCATGAATACTGCGTTTCCATCAGCGATACCGGGCGATGCGCCTGAGGGTCCGACCTTTGGAGCCGTTCCCGGACCCGCGCAGCCTGCTCGACTACATGCGAGGCGCCGCCGGAACGCCCGAGGCCAAGAACGAGGTCCTGCGGGCGCTCCTCGGTCTACGCCGCTATGACGGAGACCTGGCCGACATGCTCTCCTGACGCTGGCGCCCTGGCGTACCCCTCCGGCGAGGACCGTCGTGCGCTCCGGCCCGGTCTGATCGCACTGAACTGATGCGGTGGATGCCCCCCGTCCAGCGGCATCTCGTATGCCGTGATG
>DATFKM010000142.1:0-2569 GCA_035268645.1 Paracoccaceae bacterium
GCAGCGGCGCCGGAGGCGCCGGGTCGTCGCGGCGCCTGAGGCGCCTGTCGTCGCGGCGCCGGAGGCGCCCGTCATCGCAGCGCCGGGGCGCAGGCCCCGCCCGTCGGCCCGGCTCGGGCCTCGCCGCCCAGCGCCCAGAGCCGCACGCGCACGCCGTAGAACGTCGAGGCCGGCACGTCGTCGGTGCGGGTGAAGTCCCGCCCGGCGTAGAAGGCGAGATCCACGCACTCGTCGGCGTAGCCGATCTCTCCGCCGACGCGCACCCAGTCCTCGGCCTCGAGGTCGCGTCGCAGTTCGCCGCCGACGAACCAGTTGCGGGTGAGGGCGTAACGCCCGCTTCCGGCGACTTCGTGGCGGTCCACCGGCGTCGTCGCGTCCTGCGCGAGCCAGACATAGGAGGCTTCGAGGTCGAACCCAAGGACCGAGGCGGAGGCGTAGATCTCGTTGCGGTTCAGATCGAAGTCGTCGGCCACGCGCACGCGGTTGGTGAGGTCGACGACGCCCGGCAGGCTCAGCGTCCAGGCCGCGACGTAGTCGGACTCCTGTCCGTTGAGGCCGGAGCCCGGCACGAAGCTCGAGATCTCCGAGGTGCGGAACACCCGTCCCGCCGCGACCGTCACGTCGGCCCCGCCGGCGGCGGTCCGGCTCCAGCGCAGACCGAGATTGAGCCGCGGCCCCTCCTCGAAGCCGTCATGCCCGGCGTGCCGGCGCAGCGAGAACAGGTTGGTCTCGTCGAATTCGGTCAGCAGACCGTCCTCGTCCGGAAACGGCGGCGCATCGTCGAGGAAGGGCGCGAGCACCAGCTGCGCGATCGGCTCGAGCACCTGCACCCCGCGCCCGCCGAGGATCCGGCCGACCGGGTCGCCCTCCGGCTCGGCGCGCAGCAGCGGCCAGCGGATCTCCGCGGCGGCGAGGGGGCCGAGCCGGCTGCGCGCCTCGTCGGTCGTCGGCCCGACGTCGTTCAGCCGCCAGGCGTCGGCCCGCAGGGCGGCGTAGGCGCCGAGGTCGAGGCCCTCGTCGCTCACCCAGCGCCGCTCCCAGTCGGCCTCGAGCGAGCCGTGCAGCGTGTCCTGCCCGTCGGTGCGCTTCAGCGCGTAGCCCGCCGCGCCGAGGCCGAAGGTTCCGCCGGCCGGACCGTCGCGCCAGACGCGCCGCCCCTCGAAGGTCGGCAGCGCGAAGGGGATGTCGCCGAAGCTTTCGCCGTCGCGCAGCGACTGGAAGCGCACCGCCGCGACCTCGCCCCAGCCGTCGCGGTCGCCGGCGCGCAGGAACGCCTCGCTGGTCAGCCGGTCGCGCTCGGTGAACTCGTAGCGCCTGAGATAGCCGTCGTCGGAGGCCTGCTCGAACGAGAAGCCCGTCTCCACCGTCTCCGACAGGCGCCAGAGCCCCTCGCCGAAGAGATGGCCGCGCAGCCGGTCCTCGCCGTCGTAGTCCTGGCGCGTGATCGAGCCGTTCAGCCACAGCGCGCCGTCCGCGAAGCGCCGGCGGTATTCGCCGTCGAGCAGCAGGCCGTCCTCGGTGGTGACGATGGGCGCGAGGGTGGCGTCGGAGTGCTCGTCGATCACCCAGTGCCAGGGAACCCGGACGGCGTGGCCGAAGGTCGTGGACTGGAAGTAGTCGGGCGGCAGGAAGCCGGAGGCGCGCTGCAGCGTCGGGTCGGGATGGCGGAAATACGGGGTCCAGAACACGGTCCGCCCGAGCACGTCGAAGCGCGCGTTCTCGTAATGCACCGTCCGCTCCGCCTCGTCGTGGACGATGCGGTCGGCGCGGATCCGCCACAGCGGCGTCGGATCCTCCGGGCATACGACGCAGGGGCTGAACACGGCCCGCGTGAGCACGTTGTAGCGGTCGTCCACGCGCCGGCCCTCGACGGCGGCGAAGCGGGCGCCGCGGGGCAGGGCGGCGCGGGCGCCGCGGATCAGCCCGTCGCGCAGCCGCCCGTCGAGCTCGGCGAGATCGGCGACCAGCACCGCGCCCTCCGGCCCGCCGCGCAGCGTCACCTCGCCTTCCGCCCGCACGCGGTCGGCCGGCCGGTCGTAGACGATGCGTTCGGCCGTCAGCACGCGCTCGCCGTAATGGACCTCGACGTTCCCCTCGGCGGTCAGCGTGCCCGCCTCGGCGTCGTAGCGCACCCGGTCGGCGACGAGGGAGACCGGCCCCGCCTCCTCCTCCGGCCCGAGGCCCGCGAGCTCGGCCACGCTCGGCGTCGACTGCGCGGCCGCCGGCCCGCCCGCGGCCGCCATCAGGAGCGCGGCGAGCGGCAGCGCGGCGAGGCGCAGGGCGCCCATCAGCCGTCCTCGAGATGCAGCAGCAGCCCGACCGCCAGCATCGCCATCGCCGTCGGAGGGATCCAGGCCGCGAGCGGCGCGGAGATCATGCCGGACGCCCCGAAGGCCTGGGTGAGGTTGGCGAGGAAGAAATACCCCAGCCCCGAGCCGAGCGCGCCGAGCGCCATCACCCCGAGCCCGCCGAACCGCGCGTGGCGCATGGAGAACGCCGCCCCGATCAGCACCATCGCGGCGAGGAGCGCGGGCAGCGCCGTCTGGCTCTGCCAGTGCATGCGGTGGCG
>DATFKM010000143.1:0-8724 GCA_035268645.1 Paracoccaceae bacterium
CCTGACCCGCCGCTTCGAGGCGCTGCTCGACGTCGTCGGCCACGTCCAGTTCGCGGGCGTGCCCGACCGCGGCCGCCCCGACCGGGGCGAGATCGCCTACGACCGCCTGCTCCCCGCCCTCGCCGCGGCGGGCTGGGACGCGCCCTTCGGCGCCGAATACCGCCCCGCGGGCGAGCCCGAGGCCGAACTCGGCTGGCTGGAGGCGTGGCGCGGCCTCTGAGGCCGCTTCGCTCCGCCTACCGCGCGTCCGCGGCGGCCGCCGGCGCGCCGGCCTGCTCCTGCGCCGCCTCCGCCGCCGCCGCGCCGACCTCGGCGCGCTCCTCCTCGGTCAGGTCCTCGCCGCCGTCGATGCGCACGCGCACCTCCTTGCGGGCGAACTGGATGCCGTTCTCCTCGAAGGCGCGCTGCACGCGGTTGTAGACCTCCTTGCGCAGGATCCACTGCTTGCCCGGCTTGGCCATGAACTTGCCGCGAAGGACGATGCCGGTCTCGTTTACCTCGAGCACGCCCTGGCTCTTGAAGGGCTGAAGGAAGGCGTCGGCGTACTCCTCCTTCTCCATCATCTGCTGCCCGATCTTCTTGAACAGCTTGCGGACCTTCTCGAGATCCGTGTCGAAGGGCACCGTGAATTTCAGCTTCATGATCACCCAGTCGCGGCTGTAGTTGGTGATCTTCGGGATCTCGCCATAAGGGATCGTGTGGATCGGCCCGAGATGGTGGCGAAGCTGCATCGAGCGCACGGAGATCTTCTCGACCATGCCCGTCGTGCCGTCGATCTCCACGAACTCGCCCGTGCGGAAGGCGTCGTCGATCAGGAAGAACACGCCCGACACCACGTCCGTCACCAGCTTCTGCGCGCCGAAGCCGATCGCGAGGCCGAGGATGCCGGCGCCCGCCAGCAGCGGCGTCACGTCGACGCCGAGATTGGAGAGCGCGATCAGCACCGTCATCACCACGATGGCCCCGCGCGTCACCCAGCTCAGCAGCGGCAGCACGGTGGCGAGGCGCGAGGCCCCTGCGCCGCCGCCTTCGCCGGCCTCCTCCTCCTTGCCGTCGGCGGCGCCGGTCCGCTCCCGCGCGAGGCGGGTGTCGAACCAGAGGCCCGCGCCCTCCCACGCCAGATAGCCGAAGATCGCCACGCCCGCGAAGCGCGCGAGCGCCGCGACCGCAGGCGGCGCCTCCCCCGCCGCCAGCGCCTCGAGGCCCAGCCCCCAGATCCGGACGATCGCGGCGAGGACGAAGCCGAGCACGATCACCCGGCCCATGCGGATCCAGCTCCGCCGCATCCGCGCATGCGCCGCCGCCGCGGCCGGCCCCTCGCCGGTCATCGGCGGCGCGAATTCGCGCACCATCGCCCGAACCAGCGTGTCGAGCGCCGGCGCCAGCAGCACCACCACCAGCGACTGCAGATGCTCGGCGTTGGCGACGGCGTCGCCCAGGCCGTTGCCCACCAGCGCCGCGAAGGCGAAGAAGACGACGCCGCAGGCGATCACCGCGAGGCGCGGATAGGCGCGCGCGATCCGGCTCTCCACCTCGGTCACGTCGTCGTCGAATCCACGCATCATCGAGGTCAGCGTGTCGGCCCGGCGAACCGCGACGACGGCGACCCAGACGAGCGCGATCAGCGTCGCCCAGAAGCCGAGGCGGGTGTCGAGCACGGAGACGCCGAGGCTCGTCTGGAAGATGATCACCGCCACCGCGATCCCGACGAACAGCGCGATGTTCACCTGATCCCGGTGCAGCGCCTTGGCGCCGGCGTCGTCCGCCGCCACCAGCCGCAGCGAGGGCTGATGCGGCGAGAGGATGAAGCGCGAGACCGCGGCGACGATCCGCGGCATCAGCACCGCCCAGATCGCCACGCCGGCGACCATGGCCCGGTCCTCGGGCCGCACGAACTGCACGACCACGAGGCGCGCGACGACGTAGAACAGCAGCAGCTCCGCCCCGTCCAGCAACAGCCGCCGGCCAAGCACGACGACCCGGTCGCGCGAGGTCTCCGCCGTGCGCGCCATGCTCGCCGTCCTCTCGCGCCAGCCGCGCACCAGCAGCATCAGCGCCCGCTCCGCCGCGAGCCCGGCCGCGACCGCCGCCGCCAGCAGCCCGAAGGTCTCGAGCAGCCCCGAGAGCCCCCGCTCCGACCAGAACGCGCCGATCGAGCGCACGCTCTCCGCGAACAGCCGCGGGATCGCGAGCACGGCGTCGGCCGTGGTCAGGAAGGCCCCGGCCACCGCGCGTTCCGCGATCAGCAGCGGTCCCGGTCCGGCCTCGCCCGCCGCCGGCTCCGCGGCGGCCTCCAGCCGGCCGATCAGGATGTCGCGCACCTGCTCGTCCGACATCCGCGCGACCATCGCCTCGACGGCGGCGGGATCCCGCGCCAGCGCCTCGGCATCCACGGCCTCCGCCTCGCCGCTCCCGCCGCCGGGCAGCACCGGCGACTGCGCCGAGGCGGGCAAGGCCGCGCCCAGCGCCAGCAGCGCCCACACCGCAAGCGCGGCCAGGCGCGCCCCCGTCGCTCTCGTCATCGCTCGAAATCCCTTCGCATGGGCCCAGGCGGACCGGCCGCCGGCGCGCACCACAGTCCCATTCTTGCACTACGTCGGATATCGTAGCGTCAAGGGCCTCGCCGTCACGCCCCCCGTCCGCGCCCGCCCGAGTCGCCCGCCCGCAACGACGAACGCCTCTTCCGAGGCGATCTCGGCAGCATCCACGCCGTCAGCGCCGGCCCCGCCAGCTCGAACGCCACCGTCGTCGCCACCGTCACGGGGATGATCACGTCCCGCGCCTCCGGAAAGGCGCCCGCCGCCACCAGCGCCATGCCCAGCGCCACCCCCGCCTGCGGCGTGAGCGCCGCGCCCGTGCGCAGCCCCTCGCGCGGCGGCAGCCCCGCCGCGAGGCCGCCGGCCAACCCGCCGAAGGCCCGTCCCGCCAGCCGCAGTCCGATGAAGGCGAGGCACGGCGTCCAGACCTCGCCCAGCGCCGAAACGTCGAGCGAGGCGCCGGCGAGGACGAAGAACAGCACCAGAAACGGCCCCTCCACGCCTTCGATCTCGTGCACCGGCCGCTCGTGATGCGAGGCGAAGTTCGCCACCACCGCCCCCGCCGTCATGCCGGCGAGCAGGAACGAGACGTCGAAGCGCACCGCCAGGCCCGCGCAGAGGAACACCACCCCCAGCGCCTCCAGGCGCGTCGGCTCGCCCGGCTTCAGCCGCCCCGTCAGCAGCGCCGCCGGCAGCCCGACGCCGAGGCCGATCGCCACCGCTCCGAACAGTTCCCTCGCGATCGCGCCCGCGACCCCCTCCGCGCCGCCGCCGCCGCCGGCCAGCGTCTCGGCCGCCGCCAGCATCACGCCGAAGGCGATGAGCCCCCAGGCGTCGTCCACCGCCACGATCCCGAGCAGCCGGTCCCGGAACGGGCCCTTGCCGCCGGCGCGCGCCACCACGTCGCGCGTCGCCGCCGGATCGGTCGCCGTCGCGATCCCGCCGAGCGCCAGCGCCGCCGTCGTGGAGAGGCCGATCAGCACCAGCCCTCCCGCCACGAAGACGGCCGAGGCCGCCGCGACCGCGGCCGAGACCCACAGGATCTCCCGACCGTGAGCGCGCAGCCGCTCCGCCGTCATGCCGCCGCCGAGGACGAAGGCCACCATGCTCAGCGCCGCGGCGGAGAGGAACTCGTACCAGCGCGTGATCTCGTCCGGCAGCAGATCGAAGCCCGGCGGGCCGAGCGTCACCCCCAGCAGCACCAGCAGCGTCACCCGCGGCACGCGCGTGCGCGCCCCGAGCGCGTCCGCCGCCAGACCCAGCAGCAGCAGCACCCCGAGCGCGAGCAGCGCGCCATCGAGACCTTCGATTCCCTCCATGGCGTTCACCGCGCCTCCACCGCGACGCCCTCCTCGATCGCCTCGGAGGGGTAGCGCACCACCACGTCGCCCGCCGAAAGGCCGGATGCCAGCTCCGCCGAAAGCTCCGCCCGCCGGCCGATCTCCACCGCCCGCCGCCGCGCGACGCCCTCCTCCACGACCCAGACCGACCAGCCCTCGGGCGTCCGGATCAACGCCGTCAGCGGCACGGCGAGCGCGTCGTCGTCGGCCCAGAGGATCACCCGCGCCTCCACCTGGAAGCCGTGGCCGAGCCGCCCGCGCGCCGCCTCCGGCGCCTCGAGGTCCAGCACCACCTCCACCCGCCGCTCCTCGATGCCGAGGGCCGAGACCTCCGGATAGGCGTAGGGCTCGATCCGCCGCACCACCGCGTCGAGCGGATCGCCCCCCCAGTTCTCGATCCGCGCCGGCATGCCGGGCTCGATCCGCACCGCGTCGGCCGACAGGAACTCCGCCACGATCTCGAGATCGCGCGGATCGCCGATCTCCGCCAGCGGCTCGCCCGCCGGCACCACGCCCTCGGACTCGCGCAGCACCCGCAGCACCGTGCCGTCGGCCGGCGCCCGCAGCGTCACGCAGGGGCACTCGCCGTCCGGGACCCGCTCGTCCGGCGTCATCAGCCGGATCCGCGCCGCCTCGAGCTCCGAGAGGCGCATCTCGATCGCCGCCTCGGCGGTGGCGAGCGCCGCCTCGCGCGTCAGGAAGGCCCGCTCGGCCTCCTCCAGCGCGCGCGTCGGCACGGCGCCCCGCGCCTCGAGTTCGCGCATCCGGCCCACCTCGGCCTCGGCGAAGTCGAGATCGGCCTTCGCCTCCGTCACCCGCGCCCGGGCCAGCGTCAGCGCCGCGCGCGCGGTGTCGACCGCGGCCCGCGCCTCCGCCGCCGCCCTCGGGTCGAGGAAGTCGGGATCCACCGGCTCCAGCTCCGCGATCACCGTCTCCCCGCCGATTACCGGGTCGCCCTCGTCCACCTCGATCCTCAGCGCCCGCCCCCGCACCGGCGCCGAGACGACGTAGACCTCGCGGATCCGCGCCCGCCCCTCGTCGGCGACCGTCACCTCCAGCGGCCCGGGCCGCAGCGTCACCATGTCCACCGGGACCGGCGACGGCCGGAACGCCCAGACGAGCCCGGCGGCCAGCAGCGCCAGCGGCACGGCCCAGACGGCGAAGCGGCGGAAGGTCATCGGGCGTCTCCCCTCATTCGCGGGTCTTCAGCACGGCCACGAGGTCGAGCCGGTCCAGCCGCCGTCGCACCAGCAGCCCCGAGAGCGTCGCCGCCGCCACCGTCGTCACCGCCGCCCAGCCATAGGCCTCCGGCGGCACGTCGAAGGGGATGCGGTAGAGCTCCGTCTCGAAGGCCGAGGCCATCAGCTTCACCAGCCCCCAGCCGAGCCCCCAGCCGAGCGGGATCGCCGCCAGCGTCAGCAGCGCCGTCTCCCCCAGCAGGATGTAGGCGATCTCGCCCCGCGTGAAGCCGAGCACGCGCAGCGTCGCCAGCTCCCGCCCCCGCTCCGACAGCGCGATGCGCGCGGCGTTGTAGACCACCCCCATCGCCAGCGCCCCGGCGAAGGCGACGAAGAAGCCGATGAAGATCAGGATCGTCTCCGCCAGCGTCTCGTCGAACTTCTCCTTGGCGGCACGCTTGACCAGCACCATCGAGATCATCGGCGTGCGCGTCGTCGCCTTCAGGAACGCCGCCTCCTGCGCCGGGTCCACGAGCAGCGAGGCGTATTCGAAGCGCGGCCCCTCGCCCAGCGCCCGGTTCAGCGCCGAAAGGTCCATGGTCGCCGTCATCCCGATATAGCCGTCGACGAGGCCCACCACCTCGGTCTCGATCACCGGCCGCGCGCCCTCCAGCACCTCGATCCGGATCGCGTCGCCGGGGGCGAGGCCCAGCTTCTCCGCCAGCATCTCCGCCAGCACGACGCCGCCCTCCGGGATCGCCCGCGCGCGCCCGTCGGCGCCCGCCAGCACCTGCAGCTCGGCGCCCTGCGGCATCCCCGTCACCGCGCCGCGATGCGTCGCCCGCGGCCCGATCAGGTCCGCCGGCGTGATCCTCAGCGGCTCCATCGCCATCACGCCCGGCAGCCGGCCGACCGCGAAGCGCGCCTCCGATGGGCGCAGCTCGGCGAAGCCGAGGATCACGTCCTGCCGCTGGCTCTCCTCGAAATGCGAGATCGCGATCCGCTCGATGCTCGTGCGCCACTGCATCGCCAGCACCAGCACCGCCACCGCCAGCGCGATCCCCAGCGTCGACAGCGCCGCGCGCACCGGCGTCCTCAGCACCGCGCGCAGGATGATCCGCGTCGGACTGTCGAGCGCGCGGAGCGCCGCGTCCGGCAGGTCCACCCGGATCCGGTCCGGCGCCGGCGGGCGCATCGCCTCCGCCGGCGGCAGGACCACCGCCCGGCGCACCGCGAACAGCGCCCCGAACAGCGCCGCCCCGAGGCTCGCCGCCGCCGAGATCGCGTAGGGCGGCGCCCCCGGCCGGAACTCGAGGAACGGGAACCGGAAGTGCGCGCCGTAGAGCTCGGTGTTCCAGCGCCCGAGGCCCGAGCCCAGCAGCCAGCCCGCCAGCACCCCGAGCCCCGCCATCGCCAGCGCCAGCTTCGCGTAATGCCACCCCACCGCGAGGTTCGAATACCCGAACGCCTTCATCAGCGCGATCTCGCGCCGCTCCGTCTCGATCAGCCGCGCCAGCACCGTGTTGGCGAGGAACGCCGCCACCGCGAGGAAGATCGTCGGCAGCACCGTCGCCTGCGTGCGCAGCTGCGCCAGTTCGTTGGTCAGGAACCAGTGGCTGATCTGGTCCGCCCGCGGGATCGCCCCGGTCCCGCCCCAGGGCGCCAGCAGCGCGTCCAGCCGCTCGATCACCGCCCGCGGCTCGACCCCCGCCACCAGCCCCAGCGTGACCGAGTTGAACGCCCCCTCCATGTCCCAGGCCGCGGCGAGCGCGTCGCGCCCCATCCAGATCACGCCGAAGCGCTCCGGATCCGGCATCAGCCCGCCCGGCGCGATGGCGTAGACGTGCTCCACCGACAGCGCCGTGCCGACCACCCGCAGCGTGCGGCGCGTGCCGTTCATCAGCACCGTCAACCCGTCGCCGGGCCTAAGCCCGTGCGCCTCGGCGAAGGGCTCCAGCAGCACCGCCTCGTCGGTCCGCCCCGGCGCCGGCGCCCGGCCCGAGCGCATCGCCAGCGCGTTCAGCCGCGGCGCCCGCGTCTCCGGCAGCGACAGCGTCAGCGCCGTCACCGGATCGCCGAAGCCCTCGATCTCCGCCGTGGCCATGCCGACGACCCGCGTCTCCACCGTGCGGACGCCCGGAATGTCCGCGATCCGCTCCGCCAGCCGCTCCGGCGCCCGCTTCACCGGCGCGAACACCTCCGCGAAGCGCGCCCGGTCATAGTAGGCGTCCATCGTCGACTGGAGCGAGCTCAGCGCCGACAGGCTCATCACCAGCAGCGCCACGCCCGAGGCGATCACCAGCGCCACCGCCGCCGCCGGCCCCGCGAGGCGGCGCAGATCGCGCAGCAGCTTGGCGTCGAGGGCCGAGACCAGCCTCACCAGCTCAGCGCCTCCGCCCGCACGCGCTCCGCGTTGACCCGCGTCTCGACGATCCGCCCGTCGGCCATGCTCACCACCCGGTTCGCCATCGCCGCGATGCCGACGTTGTGCGTGATCACGGCCGTGGCCGAGCCGAGCTCCGCGTTCACCCGCTCGATCGCCTCCAGCACCAGCACGCCCGTATGGCTGTCGAGCGCGCCCGTCGGCTCGTCGCAGAGCAGGATCTCGGGGCGCTTGGCGATCGCCCGCGCGATCGCGACGCGCTGCTGCTCGCCGCCCGAAAGCTCCGCCGGGAAGTGATGCGCCCGCTTCTCCAGCCCCACCAGCGCCAGCGCCTCCCGCGGCTTCATCGGCCGCTCGGCGATCTCCGTCACCAGCGCCACGTTCTCCTCGGCCGTCAGCGAGGCGATGAGGTTGTAGAACTGGAACACGAAGCCCACCGCCTCGCGCCGATACCGCGTCAGCGCGCCCTCGGAGAACGCCGTCAGCGTCTCGCCGCGGAAGCGCACCTCGCCCGCCGTCGGCGAATCGAGCCCGCCCATGATGTTGAGCAGCGTCGACTTGCCGGACCCCGAGGGCCCGAGCAGCACCATCAGCTCCCCCGCCTCCAGGTCGAGATCGACCCCGGCGAGCGCATGCACCGCCGTCGGCCCCTCCCCGTAGACCTTGGTCAGCTCGCGCACGGCGAGGACCGGCTGGGCGTCGGACATGGGCGGGGGCCTTTCTCGCGCCGAAACGGTCGAAGCTCGAAACCGCGGGCACCCTGCCCCGGCGGACCCCGCCCCGCGTTGACCGAGGTCAAGCCTCAGGCGGTGAAGGCCGGATCCGCCCAGACCGCCTCGAGCGCCTCAAGCCGCGCCGCCGGCAGCGGCCCGCGCCGCTCCGCCTCCAGCGCCGCCTCGAGATGCGCGAGCTCCGCCAGTCCGACCACCACGCCCGAGACCTCCGGGATCGAGAGCGCGAAGCGGATCGCCGCCGTCGCCGCGTCGCCGTCCTCCGGCGTCAGCGCCGCGCGCAGCACCTCCGCCCGCCGCGCCTCCGCCGCGTCGTCCGAATTGGCGGTGATCGGAATCTCCCGCCCCGTCCGCGTCTCGTTCGGGATGTGCCCCGCCGCGAAGACCCGGATGCCCATGACCCCCATGTCCCGCGCCGCGCAGCGCGCCAGCAGCCCGTCGAAATCCGTGGCGTTCCAAGGCGCACGCCCCCGGATCGCCGTCGGGTTCAGCAGGTTGACGTAGACCTGCGCGGCGTCGAAGCGCCCCGCGTCGACCACCTCGGCCAGCGCCGCC
>DATFKM010000144.1:0-2959 GCA_035268645.1 Paracoccaceae bacterium
CCCGGCGCCCGCTCCGCGACCCTCCGCATCATGGCCGAAAACTCGTCCCCGGCCCGCTCCGCCGGCACGCCGAGCGCGACGCCCCCGGCCTCCGTCTTGTGCAGGATGTCGGCCGAGGCGACCTTGATCGCGACGGTCCCGAACCGCGCCGCCGCCGCCGCGGCCTCGTCGGCGTCCTTCGCCAGCACGTCCTCGGCCATCGGCAGCCCGGCCGCCGCCAGCACCGCCCGCGCCTCCCGCTCGCCCGGCACGCCCTCCGGCAGGCCCCGGGCGGCCGGAACCGCCGGCGCCGCGTCGGCCCCCTTCGCGAAGCCCTCCCCGAACCGCGTCAGCGCCCCCAGCGCCGCGACGGCGCGAGAGGGGTCCTCGAACACCGGAAAGCCATCCGCCTCGTAGCTCGCCACGATGTCCGGATCCGCCACCAGCGACTGGATCACGAGGGCGTCCTCATGCCCCTTCAGCCCCTCCGCCATCGCCGCGCGCAGCGGCCCGGCGTTGGAGGCGCTGCCCGCCACCGTGGTCCAGAAGGCGACGATGGAGTCGTACTCCCCCCGTTCCATCATGGTGCGGATGAAGTCGGTGATGATGCCCATGTCGTTGAAGCTCTGGGCCGTCACGTCCACCGGATTGCGCGGCGCCGCGAACGGCACCCGCGCCTTCAGCTCCGCCTGCGCGTCCTCGGGCATCGGCGCGACGTCGAGCCCCTCGGCCTCCGCCGCATCCGCCATCAGAACCCCGGCCCCGCCCGAGATCGTCACGATCCCGACCCGACGCCCCACGGGATACAGCCGCGGCCGCGCCGCATAGGCGATGTCGAGCGCCTCTTCCGTGGTCCTCGCCCGCCACGCCCCGAATTGGCGCAGCACCGCGTCGTAGACCGCGTCCTCGCCCGCCAGCGAGGCGGTGTGCGAGGCCGCCGCCGCCGCCCCGACCTCCGAGCGGCCGACCTTCATCATCACCACGGGCTTCCGCGCGGCCCGCGCCGTCTCGAGGCTGGCGACCAGCCGCTCCCCGTCCTTCACCCCCTCGCAGTAGGCGAGGATGCAATGGACGTCCTCGTCCTCCGCCATCAGTCCGATGGTCTCGGCGACCGTGACGTCCGCCTCGTTGCCCGTGGTCAGCAGGTACCGCGTCCCGATCCCGCGCTTTCGCGCCAGAAAATAGATGTGCGACCCGTAGGCCCCCGACTGGCTGGCGATGCCGAGGCCGCCGGTCTCCGGCCGTCCCCGCTCCAGCGTGGCCGAGAAGCAGGGCGTGAACCCCGTGCCCGCGTTGAACCCGCCGAGGCAGTTCGGCCCGATCAGCCGCACCCCGCCGGCCCGCGCGGCCGAGAGCGCGGCCTCCTCCAGCGCGGCCCCCTCGTCCCCCGCCTCGCGGAAGCCCGAGGAGAACACCATCGCCGCCTTCGCGCCCTTCTCGGCCGCCGCCTCGATCGCCCCCGCCACGGTGGGCGCGGGGGTGGCGATCAGCACGAAGTCGATCCCGCCCTCGACCTCGGCCAACGAGGGGTAGGCCCTGAGCCCCTGCACCGTGTCGCGCTTCGGGTTAACGGGCACGATCCGGCCGGAGAAGCCGAAGTCGTGCATGTACTTGATCGGCCGCCCGCCGATCCGCACCGGGTCGTCCGAGGCGCCGACGATCGCCACCGTCTCGGGCGAGAGGAGATCCGCGAGCCCGCTCATTTGCGAAGATCCTCGATCGTCAGGAACGGCGAGATCGCCTCGGCGCTCGCCTTGACGTGAATCACCGCAGGCCCGTCATGGGCGAGCGCGGCCTCCGCCGCGGGTCCCGCCTCCTCCGGCGTCTCGACCGTGATGCCGAGTGCGCCGAAGCTCCGCGCCCAGGCCGCGAAGTCGGGATTGGCCAGCGCCGTGCCGTGCACCCGCCCCGGATACGCCTTCTCCTGGTGCAGGCGGATCGTGCCGTAGGTCCCGTTGTCGGAGATGACGATCACCGGCTTGGCGCCCGTCGCCGCGGCCGTCGCCAGCTCCGACCCCGTCATCAGGACCCCGCCGTCGCCGGCGAAGCCGATCACCTTGCGTCCCGGCTCGCGCAGCGCCGCCGCGACCGCGGCCGGAACGCCGAGGCCCATCGCCCCGCCGACCGCGCCGATCGACTGCTGCGTGCCGTCCCACGGCCAGTGGCAATGGATCCAGCCCGAAAAGTTGCCCGCGTCCATGGTCAGGATGGAGTCCTTCGGCGCCCGCTCCGCCAGCGCCTTGACCATCCAGCCGAATTCCACGCCATCGGGCCGCGCCTGCGGCGGCCGGTCCATGATCCGCCGCGCCGTCGCGTTGAGCCGGCCCGACCACGCGCGCCGCCCCTCGGTCACCTCGGCGTTGCGCCCGGCCAGCGCCGCGAGGAAGGCGGCCGGGTCCGCCGCGACGCCGAGCTCGGTGCGATACACCGCGCCGATCCGGTCCGGGTCGGGATGCACGTGGATGATCGGCTGCTCCGGCACGGGCGCCTTCGGCAGCGTGAAGCCCTGCGTCGGAGTGTCGCCGAGGCGCGTGCCGACGGCGAGGATCAGGTCCGCCTCGGCCAAGGCCTTCACCTGCGCCGGCGGGATCTTGAAGCCCAGATGCCCGGCGTAGAGAGGCGAGGCGTTGTCGAAGATGTGCTGCTGCTTGAAGGTCAGCGCCACCGGCAGACCGTGCGCCTCGGCCGCCCGCGCCAGCGCCTCGCGCCCCTCGGGCGAGGCGCAGCCGGAGCCCGCGATCAGCAGCGGCCGCTCGGCCGCCGCCAGCATCGCCGCGGCGCGGTCGACCGCCTCCGCCCCCGGCGGCGCCGAGGCGACGGGCAGCGGCCCCATCGGCCGCGCCTCGGTCTCGTCCGACAGCATGTCCTCCGGCAGCGCGATCACCACCGGCCCCGGCGTGCCCGACATCGAGAGGCGCACCGCCCGCGCCAGCGTCTCCGGCAGACGGTCGGCATCGTGCACTTCCCAGACGCCTTTCGC
>DATFKM010000145.1:0-10076 GCA_035268645.1 Paracoccaceae bacterium
CCATGACCGAGCTTCCCCGGCCCGTCGAGCAGGTCACGAGCTCGACGGGCCGGGGAAGCTCGGTCATGGGCGGTCTCCTCCTGTCGAGGCGGAGCGTGCCGCGCGGCGGCGGGCTTGGAAAGGGCCGGCGCGGCCTCGCCCCGGCGCCGGGCGCGTGCTATCCGGGGGCCTTCGGACGAGCGAGGGAGGACCGGCATGGCCGAGGCTGGCGACGGCGCCGCGCGCGCGGCGGAGACGTTGATCGAGGAGATGCCCGCACGGGCGGACTTCCGCGACTTCGGCGCGGACGCCCTGCCCGACATGGACGCGGCCTACGACGCCCAGACGCGGGTGGCGGGCGCCCTGGGCCCGAAGGCGGGCGGAATCGGCGGACGCAAGATCGCCTTCAACACGCCCGAGCAGATGCAGGCGATGGGCCTTTCCGAGCCCTGCGCGGCGGTCGTCTTCAAGGACCTGATCCGCGAGAGCCCGGCGCGTTTCTCCGAAGGAGACTTCGCGACCTTCACGGTCGAGCCCGAGATCGCCGCGATCCTCTGCGAGGACATGGCGCCGCGCTACGGCGGCTGGGACGCGGAATCGGCGCACGCGGCCGTCGGGCGCTTCGTGCCGGCCTTCGAGATCCTCGACCGCCGCCGCTTCGAGGGCGGGCGGCCGGAGGCGATCGTCGCCGCCAACGTGTTCAACGCCGGCGCGGTGCTGGGCGGCCCCGGCAAGGCGCCGGGCGAGGTCGACTTCTCCGAGATCCGCTCGGTCGTCGAGGCGGACGGCGAGACCAAGGTGGACAAGGTGGACGCGGCGCCGATGGACCCGTTCGCCGCGGTCGCCTTCCTCGCCAACCGCTTCAACCGGCTCGGCCAGACGCCGCGGGCGGGGGAGGTGATGCTGCTCGGCGCGCATCTGCCGCCGACGCCGGTCTCGGCGCCGGCGCGCTGGCGCTTCGCGCTCGGCCCGCTCGGCGAGGTCGAGTTCGAGATCGCCTGAGCGGGAGGACGACATGGCGCATCCGGGGGGCGGGCGCCGCAGCGCGCGGCGGCGGGAGGACTGATGCCGATTCCGAAGTGCGCCTATCGCTACGTGCCGGAGCTCGAGGGCCGCATCCGCGAGCCGGAGGAGAGCGTGTTCCGCGACATGATCGAGCGCTACGCGGAACTCGACGCCAAGGCCGAGGCCGAGGGGCGGCACGGCTGGCGGCTGAGCCACGAGGAGCGCGAGGCGACGCGGCGCGAGGCGCTCGAGGGGCATGAGGGCGACCTCTGGATCTTCGCCTACGGCTCGCTGACCTGGGATCCGGCGATGGTGGTGGAGGAGATCCGCCACGCCAAGCTGGAGGGCTGGCGGCGCACCTTCTGCTACTGGCTCGACGGCGGGCGCGGCAGCCCCGAGCGGCCGGGGCTGATGGCGGCGCTGGACGCCGATCCGGGGCACGCCTGCGACGGGCTGGCGATGCGGATCGCGGCGGAGCGGGTGGAGGAGGAGACCCACCGGCTCTGGGCGCGCGAGATGATCACCGGGATCTACCGGCCGCTCCGGGCGCCGCTGACGACGCCGCAGGGGCCGGTGGAGGCGCTGGCCTTCGTCGCCGACCCGCAGCACGAGCGCCATGTCGGCGCGATGCCGCGCGAGGAGAAGGCGCGGATGATCGCCGGGGCCGAGGGGATGCTGGGCACGAACCTCGAATATCTGGAGAACCTGCTCGGGCAGCTCGAGGCGCTGGGGATGCACGACCCGGAGATGACCGAGCTGCACGCGATGTGCATGAGGGTGCGCGGGGCGGCCTGAGACCGCCGCTCACGCGTGAGCCGCGGTCTCAGGCCTTTGGCTTCGCTTTTTTATTCAGTATTGTGCATGTTTTTGCTCACGCCTTCGGCCGCTTGCCGAGGGCGAGGGATTCGGCGAAGGCGGGGCGGGCGTCGAGCCTCGCCATGTAGGCCGCCACAGGCGGGATCAGCTCGGTCTTGGCGAGCCGCGTGAGGTGGAGCGTGTAGCCCATCGCGATGTCGGCGGCGGTGAAGCCGCGGGCGAGGAGGAAGTCGCGGTCGGCCACGGCGTCGGCCACGAGGGACTGCGCGCGGGCGATCTGGCGCTCCAGCAGGGCCTTGTGGGCGTCGGAGACCTGGTAGTCCTCCACCCCGAGGACGTGGCCGAGATAGGTGGCGACGTAGGCGCAGCTTCCGGCCTCGGCGTAGTGCAGCCAGAACAGCCAGTCGGCGTAGTCGGGCTCTCCCGGGCCGACGGCGAGGGGGGTCGGGCCGCGCGTCGCCATCAGGTATTCCATTATGGCGACGGACTCCGCGAGGCGCACGTCGCCGTCCTGGATGACCGGGATCTTGCCGGCCGGGTTGACCTCGGCCCACGCGTCCGAGGCGAAATGCGCGCGGTCGTTGGGAACCGTCTCGACCTCCATCTCGACGCCCATCTCCTTCGCCAGCCAGAGCGGGCGGAGCGAGCGCGAGTGGCGGACGTGCCAGAGCTTGAGGGTCATGCGGAGGCTTCCATCAGTTCCGCCGCGCGGGGGGCGAAGTAGGTGAGGACGCCGTCGCAGCCGGCGCGGCGGAAGGCGGCGAGGCTCTCGAGCATGGCCCGGTCGCCGTCGATCCAGCCGCGCTCTCCGGCGCCGGCGATCATCGCGTACTCGCCGGAGACCTGGTAGGCGAACACCGGCACCTCGAAGCTCTGCTTGGCGCGGCGGCAGATGTCGAGATAGGGCATGCCGGGCTTGACCATCACCATGTCGGCCCCCTCCTCGAGGTCGCGCGCGATCTCGTGCAGCGCCTCGTCGGTGTTGCCGGGGTCCATCTGGTAGGTCTTCTTGTCGCCCTTCAGCGCGCCGGTGGCGCCCACCGCGTCGCGGAACGGGCCGTAGAAGGCGGAGGCGTATTTCGCGGCGTAGGACATGATCGCCACGTCGGGGAAGTCGTGTTCCTCGAGCGCGCGGCGCATCACCGCGACGCGGCCGTCCATCATGTCCGACGGCCCCATGACGTCGGCCCCGGCCTCGGCCTGCGCCAGGGTCTGCTTCTCGAGCGCGAGCAGCGTCTCGTCGTTGAGGATCACGCCGTCGCGGACGATGCCGTCGTGGCCGTCGGAGTTGTAGGGGTCGAGCGCGACGTCGAGCAGGACGCCGACCTCGTCGGTCGCGGCCTTGATGGCGCGGGTGGCCGAGCAGACGAGGTTGCCGGGGTTCCACGCCTCCTCCGCCCCCGGCGTCTTCTTCGCGGGATCGGTGTAGGGGAAGACCGCGATCAAGGGGATGCCGAGGTCGGCGGCGCGGCGCGCCATGTCGGGCGCGCGGTCCACGGTGACGCGGGAGACGCCGGGCATGGAGGCTACGGGCGTCTCGGCGTCCTCGCCGTCCATCACGAAGATCGGCCAGATCAGGTCCTCGGGGCGCAGCCGCGTCTCTCGCACCAGATCTCGGATCCAGCCGGCGCGGCGCAGCCGGCGGGGACGTGACAGCGGGAAGGGGGCGAAGCGCGCGCGGCTCATGCGGGATCCTCTCGACAGGGGCGGAACATGGCATGGCATGCGCGCGCGTCGCGCGGCAAGCGCGCCGGGGTGCAGGGCGCCGGGTGCAGGGCGCCGGGCGCGCTCACGCGCCGCTCTGGCGCCCGCGGGTCCGAGCCGACATAAGGGCCGCGTGGCGAGGGGCCCGTCCGCGGGGCGTCGCCGAGCACGGAACGGAACCGGGGCCGCGGCGGATGATCTTCGACGACACCACCTTCTTCTCGCCGTGGTACTGGATCTTCGTGGCGACGTTCTGGGCGATCGTCACGCATTTCAGCCATGGCGTGCCGTATGACGTGGTGCGTCGGGCGGAGCGGTTCGGGGGCGAGGACGCGGAGATCTGCGACCGGCTCGCGCGCCGCTCGCTGCAGCGGATCGAGACGGGGGTGGAGCGCTACGCCGTGCCTGGGGCGGCCGGGACGGCGTTCCTGATCGCGGCGCTGAGCACCGCGGCGCTCGGCGCCGGGTGGGAGCCGGCCTGGGGGCTGCTGGGGCTCGTCGTGCCGGCGGCGGTCGCGGCGGCGGCCTCGCTCTCGGAGGCGGTGCGCATCGCGCGGGCCGATCCGCCGCCGGGGCCCGAACGGCTGCTGGCGCTGCTGCTTCGGCGGCGGGCGGCGAATCAGTTCTTCGGCATCATGGGCGTGGCCTTCGCGGCGGCGCTCTTCGTGCTGCGCCACCGCGACCTGATCCTGCTGCGCAGCGACTTCTGAGGCCCTCGGCCGCGCCGGCCGTTCGATTGACAAGCCGCCGGCGGCCCTCACATGGTCCGCAGCCCCAGCCCGTTCACGGAGTCCCCATGGCCGTCGTCGTCGTCGAATCCCCGGCCAAGGCCAAGACCATCAACAAGTATCTGGGCGACGGCTACACCGTTCTCGCCTCCTACGGGCATGTCCGGGATCTGCCGCCGAAGGACGGCTCGGTCGATCCCGAGCATGGCTTCGAGATGCAGTGGGAGGTCGATTCCAAGGCCGCCAAGCACGTCCGCGCGATCGCCGACGCGCTGAAGGAGGACGGGGAACTGATCCTCGCCACCGACCCGGACCGCGAGGGCGAGGCGATCTCCTGGCATCTGCTGGAGGCGCTCAGGAAGCGCCGCGCCGTGAAGGCGGACACGGACGTCCGGCGGGTGACGTTCAACGCCATCACCAAGGCGGCGGTGACGCAGGCGATGGAGAACCCGCGCCGGATCGACGAGGACCTGGTGGAGGCGTATCTGGCACGCCGGGCGTTGGACTACCTCGTGGGCTTCAACCTCTCGCCGGTGCTGTGGCGCAAGCTGCCGGGGGCCAAGAGCGCCGGGCGCGTGCAGTCGGTGGCGCTGCGCCTGATCGTCGAGCGCGAGATGGAGATCGAGGCGTTCCGGGCGCGCGAATACTGGAGCGTGCGCGCCGCCCTCGAGACCCCGCGCGGCGCGCGCTTCGAGGCGCGGCTGACGGACTACGCCGGAACCAAGGTCGAGCGGTTCAGCTTCGAGACGGCCGATCGCGCGGAGATGGCGGCGGCGGCGGTCGCCTCGCGAGGGGACGGGCTGACGGTCGCCTCGGTCGAGGCCAGGCCCGGGACGCGCAACCCCTCGGCGCCCTTCATGACCTCGACCCTGCAGCAGGAGGCGTCGCGCAAGCTCGGCTTCGGGGCGCAGGCGACGATGCGCGCGGCGCAGCGGCTCTACGAGGCGGGGCGCATCACCTACATGCGGACCGACGGCATCGACATGGCGCCCGAGGCGGTGATGGCGGCGCGCGACGCCATCAAGGAGCGATTCGGGGAGAACTACGTTCCGAAGTCGCCGCGGATGTACAAGAACAAGGCGAAGAACGCGCAGGAGGCGCACGAGTGCATCCGGCCGACGGACATGCGGCTGGATGCGGGGCGCCTCGGTGACATGGGCTCGGACGAGCGGCGGCTCTACGACCTGATCTGGAAGCGCACCCTCGCCAGCCAGATGGAGGCGGCGCGGCTGGAGCGCACCACGGTCGAGATCCGCTCGGCCGACGGGGAGATCGGGCTGCGCGCGACGGGCCAGGTCGTGGTGTTCGACGGCTTTCTCAAGATCTACGAGGAGGGGCGCGACGAGCCGGCCGAGGACGGCGACGACGCCCGCCTGCCGGCGCTGCACGAGGGCGAGGCGACGCGGCTGGCGGGCGGCGCGCTGGCCGAGGCCTTCGCCAAGCTGGCGCCCGAGGGCGCGCAGGCGGAGGCCGGGGGCGCGATCGAGCGCCACCAGGCGGGGCGCCTCGCAGGGCAAGGCGCGGTGCTGGCGCAGCGCCACTTCACGCAGCCGCCGCCGCGCTACACCGAGGCGACGCTGGTCAAGCGGATGGAGGAGCTGGGCATCGGCCGGCCCTCCACCTACGCCTCGATCATCGGCACGATCCAGAGCCGGGAATACGTGCGCAAGGACGGCCAGCGGCTGATCCCGGAGGACAAGGGACGCCTGGTCACGCTGTTCCTCGCCAAGTTCTTCGAGCGCTACGTCTCCTACGACTTCACCGCCAAGCTGGAGGAGGAGCTCGACGTCGTCTCGGACGGCGGGCTCGACTGGAAGGCGCTGCTGGAGCGGTTCTGGCGCGACTTCAAGGCGGCGCTTGAGGACACGGCGGACCTGCGCATCGGCGAGGTGCTCGACACCCTGACCGACGTGATGGCGCCGCATCTCTTCCCCGAGGCGGGCGACGGCGGCGACCCGCGGCTCTGCCCGAACTGCGGGCTGGGGCGGCTGGGGCTGAAGACCGCGCGCTCCGGCGGCGCCTTCATCGGCTGCGACCGCTATCCCGAATGCCGCTACACCCGGCCGCTCGGCGGGGACGAGGAGGACGCGGACCTCGCGGGCGAGGGGCGCCTGCTCGGCCACGATCCCGAGAGCGGCCTGCCGGTGACGCTGAAGAAGGGCCCGTACGGGCTCTACGTCCAGCTCGGCGAGGAGAGCGAGGCCGGCAAGCCCAAGCGCGCCTCGCTGCCGAAGGGCACGGGACCGGAGGCGATGGACCTCGGCAAGGCGCTGAGGCTGCTGTCGCTGCCGCGGCTGATCGGAGAGCGCGACGGCGGGGTCTACAAGGCCGGGATGGGGCGTTTCGGCCCCTATGTCGTCTATCAGGGGCCGAAGGCGGAGGGCGAGACGGCGAAGCCCAAGCCCGTCTACGCCAGCCTGAAGGACCCCGAGGACCTGTTCGAGATCGGCCTGAACCGCGCCGTCGACCTGATCGAGGCGAAGAAGGCCGGCGGCGGGCGCGGGCGCGGCGCGGCGGCGGCGCCGCTGCGGACGGTGGGCGAGCATCCCGACGGCGGCGAGATCACGCTGCACGACGGCAAGTACGGGCCGTACGTGAAGTGGGGCAAGGTCAACGCCACGTTGCCGAAGGAGCGCGGACCCGACGACCTGACGCTGGCCGAGGCGATCGATCTCGTCAACGCCAAGGCTCCGAAGCGAAAGGCGCCGGCCAGGAAGGCGGGAGCGAACAAGGCGGCCGGCGCCAAGGCCGAAGGCGAGGCGGCGCCGGCAGGCAAGGCGCGGAAGACCCCCGTCAAGACGGCGGGTGCAGGCCGCGCGACGAAGGCGCCCGCAAAGGGCGGCGCGCGCAAGAGCGCGGCGAAGAAGGCCGGGGGCTAGGCCCGGAAAGGCGCAGGCCGGGGCTCCGCCGCGCAGGCCCCGGCCGCCCTTCGGGCGTCGGGGTGACGAAGGGGGCGCTTTTCGGCGCACCCGGTCGCGTGCTAACGGCCGCGCCATGGATCGTGTCCCCGACAAGGGCGAACTCGCCGCCTTCATCCGCGAGAACCCGGACCGCGCCGGAAAGCGCGACATCGCCCGGGCCTTCGGCCTCAAGGGGGCCGAACGCGCAGAGCTGCGCCGCCTCCTCTCCGAACTCGAGGCGGAGGGCGAGATCGAGCGGCGACCGCGTCGCCGCTACGCCGCGCCGGGCCACCTGCCGCCCGTCGCCGTGCTGGTGGTGGGCGAGCCCGACGCCGACGGCGACCTCTTCGCCGCCCCCCAGGACTGGGAGGGCGAGGGCGAGCCGCCGAAGGTGCTGATCCTGCCTGCGGGCCGGGGCGAGGCGCCCGGCCCCGGCGACCGGATCCTGACCCGCCTGACGGCGGTGCAGGGCGAGGATCACCACTACGTCGGGAAGGTGATCAAGCGCATCGGCGCCGGTCCGCGCCGGGCGCTCGGCGTGTTCCGGGCGCACAAGGACGCGGGGGGGGGACGTCTCGTGCCCGTCGCCAAGGGCGACATGAAGGAGTGGCTGATACCCGCCGGCGAGGAGGGCATGGCCAAGGACGGCGAGCTGGTTCAGGCCGAGAGCCTCGGCCCGCCGAAGCGCCGCGACCTCGCCCTGCCCCGCGCCCGGGTGGTGGAGGTGCTGGGCGATCCCGGCGCGCCGAAGGCGTTCTCGCTGATCGCGATCCACGAGCAGGGCATCCCCGACGCCTTCCCCGAGGAGGTGATCGAGGCGGCCGAGGCCGCCGAGCCCGTCACGGGGCTGAAAGGCCGGGAGGATCTGCGCCACCTGCCCCTCGTCACCATCGACCCGGCCGATGCGCGGGACCATGACGACGCCGTCTGCGCCTTTCCGGACGAGGATCCGGAGAACCCGGACGGGCACGTGATCTGGGTCGCCATCGCGGACGTCGCGCATTACGTCCGGCCGGACTCGGTGCTGGACCGGGAGGCGCGGCGGCGCGGCAACTCCACCTACTTCCCCGACCGGGTGGTGCCGATGCTGCCCGAGAGGCTCTCGGCCGATCTCTGCTCGCTGGTGGCGGGGGAGGACCGGCCCTGCATCGCGCTGCGCGTGGTCCTCGGCCCGGACGGGGGAAAGCGCGGGCACACGTTCCATCGCGGGCTGATGCGCTCGCCCGCCTCGCTGACCTATCAGCAGGCGCAGGCGATCGCCGACCGTGCCGACACGGCGCCGGCGGACGAGGCCGAGACGCCGGTCGAGCGGGCGGTGATGGACCTCTTCGAGGCCTACGACGCGCTGGCCGAGGCGCGGGACCGGCGTCAGCCGCTCGACCTCGACCTGCCCGAGCGGCGCATCGAGCTCTCCGACGCCGGGGAGGTGCTGTCGGTCGGCTTCCGCCAGCGGCTGGAGGCGCACAAGCTGATCGAGGTGTTCATGATCCTCGCCAACGTCTGCGCGGCGGAGACGCTGGAGGCGAAGGCGCGGCCGCTGCTCTATCGGGTGCACGAGGAGCCGGCGGAGGACAAGCTCGACGCGCTGCGCGAGACGGCCGAGAGCTGCGGGCTGACCTTCGCCAAGGGCCAGGTCGTGCGGCCGGAGCTGTTCAACCGGCTGCTGCACCAGGCGGCGGGGACGGACTTCGCGGAGCTGATCAACCTCTCGGTCCTGCGCAGCCAGACGCAGGCCTATTACGCGCCGGAGAATCTCGGGCATTTCGGGCTGGCGCTGAGGGCCTACGCGCATTTCACCTCGCCGATCCGGCGCTACGCCGACCTCGTGGTGCACCGCGCCCTGATCGCCGCGCACAAATGGGGCCCCGACCCCCGCCGCGACGGGCAGTCGCCGGAGGAGGCGGAGACGCTGAAGGAGACGGGCGAGCACATCTCCTTCACCGAGCGCCGCTCGATGACCGCGGAACGCGACACCAACGACCGTTATCTCTCGGCCTATCTCAAGGACCGGGTGGGGGACGAGTTCGAGGGCCGCGTCTCGGGCGTCGCGCGCTTCGGGCTGTTCGTGAAGCTGGACGAGACGGGGGCGGACGGGCTGGTGCCGATCGCCTCGCTCGGGCGCGAGTGGTTCCGCCACGATCCGGACGCGCACACGCTGACGGGCGAGGAGTCGGGGCGGGTCATCGGCCTCGGCATGCGCGCGACGGTGAAGCTGCAGGAGGCGGTGCCGGTCACGGGGGGCCTCCTGTTCGAGCTGCTGGCGGTGGAGGGCGAGGCGCCGTCGCCGCGGCGCGGGCCGCGTCCGCCCGCCAAGGGCGCGCCGCGGCGCAAGCTGACCCGGCATCGCAAGGCGGGCGCCAAGGCGGCGCGCAAGGCGAAGCGGCGCTGAGGGCGGAGGGGGCCTCCCCCGGCCTTCGCCACGCTCCTCGATCGGCTCGCCGGCGGGCGAGCGGCACGATCCGCCTCGGGGCCGCTCACGGCCTTGCCGTGAAGGCCGGCGCCCTTTCCGGCGACCGTCACGCGTCGCGTCTACTTGGCTCCGTGCGTTCCCCCGCCGGCCGCGAGGCGACGCGCTTCGGTCGCCGAGATCTCGCGTCAGTCCTCGACGGCGCGGATCAGCTTCTTGTCGAACACCCGCAGCACCTGGCGAAGATCGTGGCCGCGCTTCAGGATGCGTCCGTCGAGGCCGATCACCGCGTACTGGCCCTGCTTCTGCGCGTTCTTCGGGCGCTTCTCGACCCGGTAGAGCGGATGCTCCGCCGTGCGCCGGAACACCGAGAACACCGCCACCTCCTTCAGGAAGCTCAGACCGTAGTCGCGCCATTCGCCGGCGGCGACGAAGCGGCCGTAGACCGAGAGGATCGCCGAAAGCTCGCGCCGGTCGAAGGCGACGCGTTCGGGCGTCTCAGGCGTCCGAGGCCGGGAGGGATCGGCGGCGGCGGGG
>DATFKM010000146.1:0-2562 GCA_035268645.1 Paracoccaceae bacterium
GATGCCGTCGCACGACGATCGCGGCCCGTCGCGTCCATCGGGCGCCGCGCGGTCGAGCTTCGCAAGTTCGGCCGCGCCCCGGCATGACGCCGCGCGAACCCTTCCGCCTCGGCCGAGCCCGGAGCGCCGAGAGGCCCCCCCGCGCGGCCGCTCCCGGCGCTCACGCACGGAATCAAGTGAACATGGAAGCCATATCAGGGGCTTGACCCCCGTCTCACGCGTGGGCGGCCCCCGCCCTCACGCCTCGCCGGCCCGCGCTTCCAGATCCGCCAGCACCGCCAGCCGCATCGCCCCGGCGAGGCCCACGCCCTCGGGCCGCTGCGCGTCGATCTCGGCCGCCAGCGCCGTCGGCGTCAGCCCCCGCCGCGCCGCCAGCCGCCGGAACGCCGCCCAGAACGCCGGCTCCAGCGTCACCGAGGTCCGGTGCCCCCGCAGCGTCAGCGAGACCTTGGCCGGCCGGGCGTAGTCAGGCGCCGGCGTCGTCATCCTCCGCCCCCTCAACATCGCGCGCCGGCTCCCGCCGATGGCCCTCGAGGCGGCGTGCCTCGCGCTCGGCTTCGGCCGCCTCCGCCTTCCGCGCGGCCTTGGTCCGGCCGTGCTTCGCCGCCGCCGCGTCGCCCTCCCGCCGGCCGGCGTCACGCTCCCGGCGCTTGCGCGCGCGCCTCAGATTGACGACCTCGCCCATGACCGCCTCCGTCTCAGTCGGCTCCCGCCCGCCGGGCGCGCCGCCTCTTGCGCACCCGTCACGCCCTTCCCAATATCATCCGCGGCGAGCGGTCGCAGCCCCGGCCTCGCCCCCGGCCCGGCGTCCCGCCCGGCTGCGCCACCGCGGGGCATGAACGCATCAAAGATGGCCTTCGAAGCCTACCTTCCCGGCGTCGGCGCGATCCTCGCGGCCGCCGTCGTGCTCGTCGTCGCGCGCCTCGCGCCGAACCTGACGGGCGGCCCCCTCCGCGGCTCCGAGGCGCTCGCCTCGGCGGCGGCCGTCCTCTTCTCCGGCCTGCTCTGCTTCGGCGCCGTGGCGCTGGTCCTCGCCGTCTCCGACCCCGCGGACGCCGCTCTGGCCTTCCTCGCCGCCGCGGTCGCGTCCGCCCTGCTCTGGCGCGCGGCCGGCCGCCGTTCCGCCGAGCCCGAGGAAGCCGAGGGCGGCGCCCCCGAAGCCCCGGACGTCGACCGACGGACCGGCCCGCGCCCCGCGGGCCGCCCCCGCCGCCGCGAGGGCGGCCGACGCGCCGCCTGAGCTCACTTCGGCCCGAGCATCCCCTCGGGCCGGACCACCCGGTCGAACGTCGCCTCGTCGACATGGCCGAGCCTCACGGCCTCCTCGCGGAGCGTGGTGCCGTTCTTGTGGGCGGTCTTGGCGACGGTCGCGGCGTTGTCGTAGCCGATCTCCGGCGCCAGCGCCGTCACCAGCATCAGGCTCTCGCGCATCAGCTTGGCGATGCGCTCCTCGTTCGCCTCGATCCCGTCGACGCAGTTGTCGGTGAAGGCCCCCGCCGCGTCGCCCAGCAGCTGCATCGACTGCAGGAGATTGTAGATCATCATCGGCTTGTAGACGTTCAGCTCGAAATGCCCCTGCGAGCCCGCGAAGCCGATCGCCGCGTCGTTGCCCATGACATGCGCGCAGACCTGGGTCAGCGCCTCGCACTGCGTCGGGTTCACCTTGCCCGGCATGATCGAGGAGCCCGGCTCGTTCTCCGGCAGGCTCAGCTCCCCCAAGCCGCAGCGCGGCCCCGAGCCGAGGAAGCGGATGTCGTTGGCGATCTTGAACAGGCTCGCCGCCACCGTCTTCAGCGCGCCCGACATCTCCACCACCGCGTCATGCGCGGCCAGCGCCTCGAACTTGTTCTCGGCCGTGACGAAGGGCAGGCCGGTGATCGCCGCCGCCTTCTCCGCGAAGAGGGCGTCGAAGCCCTTCCTCGCGTTCAGCCCGGTGCCGACCGCGGTGCCCCCCTGCGCCAGCGCGTGGATCGAGGGCAGCGCCCGCTCGATGCGCGCGATCCCCAGCTCCACCTGCTTGGCGTAGCCCGAGAACTCCTGGCCCAAGGTCAGCGGCGTCGCGTCCTGCGTATGCGTCCGCCCGATCTTGATGATGTCCGCGAACGCCGCCGACTTCGCCGTCAGCGCCGCCTGAATCCGCCCGAGGCCCGGCAGCAGCACGTCCCGCGCCGTCATCGCGGCGGAGATGTGCATCGCCGTCGGGAACACGTCGTTGGAGCTCTGCCCGCGGTTGACGTGGTCGTTCGGATGCACCGGATCCTTGGAGCCCATGACCCCGCCCAGCATCTCGATCGCCCGGTTCGAGATCACCTCGTTGGCGTTCATGTTGCTCTGCGTGCCCGAGCCCGTCTGCCAGACCACCAGCGGGAAGTGATCGTCGAGCCGCCCCTCGATCACCTCCGTCGCCGCCGCGACGATCGCCTCGCCCAGCTTCGATTCCAGCGCGCCGAGGTCCATGTTGGCCTCCGCCGCCGCCCGCTTGACGACGCCGAGCGCCCGCACCAACGCCACCGGCTGGCGCTCCCACCCGATCGGGAAGTTCCGGATCGAGCGCTGCGTCTG
>DATFKM010000147.1:0-4990 GCA_035268645.1 Paracoccaceae bacterium
CGGCGCGAGGCCGTGCAGCCCGACGACCGCGTGCAGCCGGTCCGGCGCGCCCTCGGGCGTGTCGAGGCGCAGCCCCGCGACGGCGTCGAAGAAGGTCGAGACCGGCGTCTGCAGGCGCAGCTGGTTCTCCAGCGTCTCGAACCCGCCGTCCTCCAGCTCCGCCTCGCTGCGCAGCGACAGCTTCAGCGCGTCCGTGCCGACGAAGGCGTCGCCGTCCCAGGCCAGCGCCTCGCCGTCGCCGAAGCGCCCCTCCAGCCGCTCGACCTGCACGCCCCAGTAGACCGGCGCCTCGGCGGCCGCCGCCGCGCCGGGCAGCAGCGCGGCGAGGACCGCCGCGCGCATCAGGTCACCCGCCATGACGCATGCCCCCGTGCCCGGCATGCCCGGCCGGCGCCATGCCGCCGGCCTGAACGGGCCCGTCCTCCACCACGATCCGCCGCATCATCCCGGCCTTCATGTGGTAGGCGAGGTGGCAGTGCAGCAGCCACATCCCCGGCTCGTCCACCTCGACCTCGATCGAGGCGGTCGCCCCCGGCGCCACGGCGACGACGTGCTTGGCCGGCATGCCGGAGCCCGATCCGTTGTCGAGCAGCGACCAGAGCCCGTGGATGTGCATCGGATGCGTCATCATCGTCTCGTTGACGAAGGTGATCCGCACCCGCTCGCCGAGCCGGAGGCGCATCGGCTCGGAGTCCTCGAACTTCACGTCGTCGAGGGACCAGAGATACCGCTCCATGTTGCCCGTCAGGCGCACGACGATCTCCCGATCCGGCGCCCGGAACGGATACAGCGGCGTCTCCGCCTCGAGGTCGGCGTAGGACAGGAACCGCCCGCCGTTCCAGGCGACCGGCGTCAGCCCGCTGCCGAAGGCGTAGAACGGATCGAAGGGCGGCGGCGTCCCGTCGGACGCCGCCATGCCGCCCATCCCGCCGTGACCGGAATGGTCGCCATGCGCCATCCCCATGTCGGCCATCGTCAGGCGCGGCGGCTCGCGCAGCGCCGGCGGCGGCTCGGGCGTCATGCCCTCGCGCGGGACGAGGCTGGCGCGGGCCATCGCGGTGCGCGCCACGGATTCGGCGAGCACGGAATACGCCCGATCCTCGGTCGGCGTGACGATCACGTCGTAGGTCTCGCCGACGCCGATCCGGAACTCGTCCACCTCCACCGGTTTCACGTCGTTCCCGTCCGCCTGCACCACGGTCATGGTCAGCCCGGGCACGCGCACGTCGAAGAAGCTCATGGACGAGCCGTTGACGATCCGCAGCCGCACCCGCTCTCCCGGCGTGAACGATCCGGTCCAGTTCTGCGCCGGGCTCATGCCGTTGATCAGCGGCGCATAGCCCTGCACGTCCTCGATGTCCGTCGGCATCATGCGCATCTCGCCCCAGTCGGCGCGATCCTTCAGCGCCGCGCCGAGGCCCTGCGCCCGCGCGTCCGCGATCAGGTCCGCCAGCGTGCGCTGCTGGCGGTTGTAGTAGTCGGGCGACATCTTGAGGTTGCGCAGGATGCGCGACGCGGCGTGCGGATGCGCGTCGTTCAGCAGGATGACGTGCTCGCGGTCGTACTCGAAGGGCTCCGGATCCTTCGGCTCGACGATGATCGCGCCGTAGGCGCCGTCCGCCTCCTGCGCCCCGGAATGCGAGTGATACCAGTAGGTCCCCGCCTGGCGCATCGGGAAGCGGTAGGTGAAGGTCTCGCCGGGCGCGATGCCGTCGAAGCCGTGGCCGGGCACCCCGTCCTGATCGTAGGGCAGAATGAAGCCGTGCCAGTGGATCGAGGTCGTCTCGTCGAGCGTGTTGGTGACGTGGATCACCGCCTCCTCGCCCTCCCTGAAGCGCAGGACTGGGCCGGGCGAGCGGCCGTCATAGCCGAGGGCGGTCTTTCGGAAACCGCCGGTGTCGATGACGGTCTCCGTCACCGAGAGGCGGATCTCCTGTGCGTCGCCGGCGCCGGCGGCAAGAAGAAGGGCGGCCGCGAAGGCGGCGCCCCGGAACGGGAGTCCGGGCATGGTCGGGTCTTTCCACAATGGCGGATCGCCGGCCGCGCAGACCGGCACACGCCTCGCATCCGAAGGGATCGGCCGCTCCCGCCGACAAGCGGGGGCGACGGCCGAAGGGATCGCCCCGCCGCCTCTCCGGCGGCGACCGTCTCAGCCTCTCGGCGGTCGGTCCAGGCGTGCGGGGGGCACGCCCTGACCGATGACGTCGCGATGCCTCGCGCGGAGCCCTTTCGCCGACGCCGGCGCCGACGCGGCGTCGGGCGCGGAATGCGCGACGAGGCCGGCGCAGCCAAGAGCCATCGCGGCGCAGTCTTCGGTGGAGACCCCGTCCGGGTGGCCGTGATGCACGACCAACGCGATCGCCGGGCCGCCGCCCGACGGCACGGCCACCGACTCCGCATGGACCGAATGGGTCGGCGCCCCGGGCGTCGCCGTCCCCGTCGAGGTCGCGGAGGCCCACGCGATCGCGAAGGTCGCGACCGAGAGGAGAACGGCGAGGAAAAGGGTGGTCAGCCGGCGCATCAGATCGATCATATCCCGTCCATGGCGCCGATCAAGGCCGGACGGGCGGGCGAACCGCCCGTCCGCACGGTCGCTCACATCATGCCCATCAACGAGTCGGCCGTCTCGCGCTGTTCAGGGCTCAGCGCCTCGTAGAGCGGGCCGACGGCCTCCCGCATCCCGCGCAACGCCTCGAGACGCGCGGTCATCATGTCCTCCATCATCGAGAGGCGCTCGGGCAGCGGCGGCGGGCCCTGCATCGACATCATCGTCGCGTGCATGCCGCCCATCGCGGCGGCCGAGGCGCGGGCGGCCTCGGCGAACGCGTCCCACTCGTCCTCCTGCTCGGCCGTGATGCCGAGTTCCGCGCGCAGGAAGGCGAGCCGGCCCTCGATGCGCTCCGACGGATCGCCCATCATGCCGCGCATGCCCATCATCGGGCCGTGGCCCATGCGACCGCCCATCATCGTCCCGGGCCCCATCGGCCCGCCCTGGTCGCCGCCCATCATGCCTTGGCCGCCGCCCATCATGCCGGTCCCCTGGGCGCCGGCCGGGGCCGCGAGCAGCGCGGCGAGCGGAAGGGCGAGCAGCGTGCGTGTCACGGGTCTCATGGCGGTCTCCTTGCTTGATGCGCCGCAGAGGCTCCAGTCGGAGCGGCGCCTCCCGCCGCCGGGCGCGTGGCGGCGGGAGGCGACGGGAAGCCCAAGGGGCGGCTCGCCGTGCCGCCGCGGGTCCGTCGACGTCCGCGAGGTCCATGTCGTCGGCGCCGCGTTCGTCGTAGCGACGTGCCCTGGGCTGGACGGTGACGAAGAGGAGGCCGTGATCGCGGCGCCGGGCTCGACGATGGGAAAGCCCGTGAACCGGAAGACCGCCGAGTCGACGACGATCGGCGGCCCCCGACGAAGATCCGCGCGACAGGCCGGAGCGCGCTCGGGCTTGCGACGTCGGTCGCACCCCCGGCCCGATCAGGCGCGGCGAGACCGGCTCGGCCGTCAGCGTGCCGCGCCGACGGCCGCGGGCGGCATGCGCGTCGGCGCCTGGATCGGGCCGGCGCGGCGCATCGCGACCGTGACGGTCACCATGTCCGCCACGCCGGGCGGGAAGCCTCCGTTGACGCGGGCGACGACGCCCTCGGTCCGATGCCGGTCGGAGCGGCGGTTCTCCTCCGCCGGCCCTTGGGGGAAGCGCTCGTTCGCGATCGAGGCCGAAAAGGAACGGAGAGGATCCGAGACGATCCGCGTCCGGGCCGGCCCAGCGCCCGATCGCCATCTTCACCGGAAAACGGACGTCGGCGAGCCCGGCCGAGCCCGTCGGCGCCCGCCCTCCGGACGGCATCTGAATGCGCGCTCGCCCTCCCGCCACGCCGCTCACCCGAGCTTCACGCCGCGCAGTCTGAGCGCGTTGCCGACCACCGAGACGGAGGACAGCGACATCGCCGCCGCCGCGAAGATCGGCGAGAGCAGGATGCCGAAGAACGGATACAGAACTCCCGCCGCGATCGGCACGCCCGCGGCGTTGTAGGCGAAGGCGAAGAACAGGTTCTGCCGGATGTTGCGCATCGTCGCCTGGGCCAGACGGCGCGCGCGGAGGATGCCGAGGAGGTCGCCCTTCACCAGCGTGACCCCGGCGCTCTCGACGGCGACGTCCGCGCCCGTGCCCATCGCGATGCCGACCTCCGCCGAGGCCAGCGCCGGCGCGTCGTTCACGCCGTCGCCGGCCATCGCGACCCGCGCGCCCTCCTCGTGCAGGTCGTCCACCAGCGTCGCCTTGTCCTCGGGCGAGACCTCGGCGCGGACGTCGTCGATGCCGAGCGAACGCGCCACCGCCTCCGCCGTGCGGCGCGAGTCGCCCGTCGCCATGACGAGGCGCAGGCCCGCCTCGTGCAGACCGCGGATCGCCTCCTGCGTCGTCTCCTTGACCTTGTCGGCGACCGCGACGAGGCCGGCGACGCGGCCGTCGACGGCGAGGAACATGGCCGTCGCGCCTTCGTCCTGCAGCGCCTCGGCCCGTTCGGAAAGCGGGCCGGGATCGACCCCGACCTCCTCCATCATCGCCCGGTTGCCGAGGGCGACGTCGCGGCCGTCGACGCGGCCCCGCACCCCCTTGCCGGTCACGGCGTCGAAATCCTCGCTCTCGGGCACGGAGACCTCCCGATCCTCGGCCCCGGCGAGGATCGCCTCGGCCAGAGGATGCTCCGATCCGCGCTCCAGCGCCCCGGCCAGCGCGAGAACCTCGTCCTCCTCGAAACCCTCGGCGGGCACGACCTCCGTCAGGCTGGGCCTGCCTTCGGTCAACGTGCCGGTCTTGTCGACCACCAGCGTGTCGACCTTGGCGAAGCGCTCCAGCGCCTCGGCGTCACGGATCAGCACTCCGACCTGCGCGCCGCGCCCCGTCGCCGTCATGATCGACATCGGCGTGGCGAGGCCGAGGGCGCAGGGGCAGGCGATGATCAGGACGCTGACCGCCGCGACCAGCGCGTAGGTCAGCGAC
>DATFKM010000148.1:0-3231 GCA_035268645.1 Paracoccaceae bacterium
CGGGCTCAAGGCCGCGGCCGTCGCGGTCGTCGCGCAGGCCTGCCTCGGCATGGGCCGCGCCCTCGCGCCCGACGCGCCGCGCCAGAGCCTCGCGGCGATCGCCGCCGTCACCGCGCTCCTGATCCCGGGCGCGGCCGGGCAGCTCGGCGCCATCGCCCTCGGCGCCCTCGCCGGCGTCACGCTGATGCGCGCAAGCGCCGCGGCCGGACCGGGCGAGGCGGAGGGCCTGCGCGTCCCGCTCTCCCGCGGCGCCGGCGCCGCCTGCCTCGCGCTCTTCGCCCTCCTGCTCGCCGGGCTGCCGTTCCTCGCCGGGCAGGGGCCGCTCCTCGACAAGGCCGAGGGGTTCTACCGCGCCGGCGCCCTCGTCTTCGGCGGTGGTCACGTGGTGTTGCCGCTGCTCGAAAGCTCGGCCGTCGGCGGCGGCTGGGTGGGCGCGGAGGCCTTCGTCGCCGGCTACGGCGCGGCGCAGGCGGTCCCCGGTCCGCTCTTCACCTTCGCCGCCTATCTCGGCCAGACGGCGGGCGGGCTCACGGGCGCCGCCGTCTCCACCCTCGCGATCTTCCTGCCGGGGGCTCTGCTGGTGCTCGGCGCGCTGCCGTTCTGGGACGCGCTCCGCGGCCGCCCGCAGGTGCGCGCCACCCTCGCCGGCGTCAACGCGGCGGTGGTCGGCGTGCTGCTCGCCGCGCTCTACGATCCGGTGTTCCTTCAGGGCGCGGGCGAGCCAGCCGGCTTCGCCATCGCCGCCCTGGCCTTCCTCGCGCTGGCGAACTGGAAGCGTCCGCCGCTGCACGTGGTCGCCGCGGCGGCCGTCCTCGGCGCCCTCGCCTCCGCCGCCGGCCTCGCCTGAGGCCGGCGGCGAAGCTCACATGAAGCCGAGCTCCAGCTTCGCCTCGTCCGAGAGCATCTCGAGGCCCCAAGGCGGCTCCCAGACCAGCTGCACGTCGACCGTGCGCACGCCCGCGATCGGCTCGATGGCGTCGGCGACCCAGCCCGGCATCTCGCCCGCCACCGGGCAGCCCGGCGCGGTCAGCGTCATGTCGACCGCGACGTCGCCCTCGTCCGAGACGGCGATGCGGTAGATCAGGCCGAGATCGTAGATGTTCACCGGAATCTCCGGATCGTGCACCGACCGGCAGGCCTCCACGATCTGCTCGTAGAGAGGATGGTCCGGAGTCGATTCGGCGACGAGCGGTTCGCCCTCGCGCGGCTGTCCGTCCATGGCGGCGGTCCCTTCCCGGTTGCACCCGTGCCCGGACATATAGAAAACGCGGGCTCCCGCGTCCACCGGCGGAGAGGCGCATGACCCCCGGCATCGGCTTCGAGATCCACGCCCGCGACGGCCGCGCCCGCCGCGGCACGCTGACCACGCCGCGCGGCGCCATCCGCACCCCCGCCTTCATGCCGGTCGGCACCGCCGCCACCGTCAAGGCGATGCTGCCCGAGAGCGTGCGCGCCACCGGCGCGGACGTTCTGCTCGGCAACACCTACCACCTGATGCTCCGCCCCGGCGACGAGCGGATCGAGCGGCTCGGCGGCCTGCACCGCTTCATGAACTGGGACCGCCCGATCCTCACCGATTCCGGCGGCTTCCAGGTGATGAGCCTCTCGGACCTGCGCAAGCTGGACGAGACCGGCGTGCGCTTCCGCTCCCATGTCGACGGCTCCGAGCATCACCTGACGCCGGAGCGCTCGATGGAGATCCAGCGACGCCTCGGCTCCGACATCGTGATGTGCTTCGACGAATGCCCGGCGCTGCCCGCCGACCGCGCCCGCATCGCGGACTCGATGCGCCTCTCGATGCGCTGGGCGGCGCGCTCGCGCGAGGCGTTCGGCGACCGGCCCGGCCATGCCCTCTTCGGCATTCAGCAAGGCGGGCTCGAGCGGGATCTGCGCGAGGAATCGGCCGAGGCGCTGAAGGCCATCGGCTTCGACGGCTACGCCGTCGGCGGCCTCGCCGTGGGCGAGGGGCAGGAGGCGATGTTCGGCGTGCTCGACCACGCGCCCGCCATGCTGCCCGAGGACCGCCCGCGCTACCTGATGGGCGTCGGCAAGCCCGACGACATCGTCGGCGCCGTGCAGCGCGGCGTCGACATGTTCGACTGCGTGCTGCCCTCGCGCTCCGGGCGCACCGGGCAGGCGCTGACCCGGCGCGGCGCCGTGAACCTCCGCAACGCGCGTCACCGCGACGATACGCGCCCGCTCGATCCCGACTGCGCCTGCCCCTGCTGCACGGGCTATTCCCGCGCCTATCTGCACCACGTCGTGCGCTCGGGCGAGATCATCGCCTCGATGCTGTTGACGTGGCACAACATTCATTATTATCAGGACCTTATGGAGAGTCTGAGAGAATCCATCTCAAAAGGCGCTCTCGACGCCTTCGTCGCCGCCTTCCACGCGCAGCGCGCCGAGGGGGACCTTGAACCCCTCTGACCCGAGCTCGGGCGCTTGCACTTTCGTCCTTTGGTTTCAGTGTGTCGCGGGCCGATCACGCGTGAGCGGTCGAAACCTCAGCCGCCGGTGACGCTCATGTGCCGGCCGACCTCGCCCTGCACCTCGCGGCGCGAATAGTCGAAGTCGTGGCCCTTCGGCTTGCGCGTGATCGCCTCGCGGATCGCCGCCTCGACGGGCGCGTCGTCCTCGGGATGCGCGCGCAGCACCCGGCGCAGATCCGCGTCGTCGTCCTGGCCGAGGCACATGTAGAGCTGGCCGGTGCAGGTCAGCCGCACCCTGTTGCAGCTCTCGCAGAAATTGTGGGTGAGCGGCGTGATGAAGCCGACCCGCCCGCCGGTCTCCTCGGCCCGCATGTAGCGCGCCGGCCCGCCGGTGCGGTAGGGGATGTCGGTCAGCGTCATCGCCTCGCCCAGAACCCGGCGCACGTCGGAGAGCGGCCAGTACTGGTCGAGCCGGTCCTCCCCGCCGAGATCGCCCATCGGCATCACCTCGATGAAGGTGATGTCCATGCCGCGCGAATGCGCCCAGCGCACCATCTCGACGGCCTCGTCGTCGTTGACGCCCTTCAGCGCCACGGCGTTGAGCTTGACCTTGAGGCCCGCCTCCTGCGCCGCGTCGATGCCGTCGATCACCTGCGCGAATCGGCCCCAGCGGGTCACCTCGGCGAACTTCTCCGCGTCGAGGGTGTCGATGGAGACGTTGACCCGCCGCACCCCCGCATCCCGCAGCGGCTTCGCGAAGCGGCGCAGCTGCGAGCCGTTGGTGGTCAGCGTCAGTTCG
>DATFKM010000149.1:0-2968 GCA_035268645.1 Paracoccaceae bacterium
GCGGTGGCATGCGGTCATTCTGGGCGGCCCGGCTGGCCCGGCTGGCCCGGCTGACCCGGCTGGCCCGGCTGGCCCGGGACCGGGGCCAGGGGGACGGGGGCAACAAGTGAGGACAGGCTCGGGCGAGGCGCGGGCGCGGGCGCGGGCGCGCTGCGACGGCGAGGTCGCGGCGCCATGCAGGTCCAGCGGTCCCGGCTCATCAGGGCGCGCGCGCCTGCCGCGAGCGCCTGGACGACGCGGAGGCCTCGCGGGGGCTGCTCGGGCGGATGCGCCGCCGCGGGGCCGGTCGACGACGTGATGATGGGCAACCTGATCTACATGGCGGAGCTCGGGCGCTACGACCTGCGCGGCCTCATGCGTTGGATCGGACGGTTCGCGCCGCTGCGGCCCGATCCGTCCGGTCGCGTCGCGGACGCGACACGACCGGACGGCCTCGCCTCGCCCGAGGCGCGGCGCTTCGTGAACGAGGTGCTGCGCCTCGAGCAGAGCGAACGGCTGATGCGCGACGTGCTGCGGGACGTCGAGTTCGAGGGGATCCTGATTCCGCGCGGCGCGCTGCTGCGCCTTTGCATGTGGGAGAACGACGAGGATTCCGGGACGTTCCCCGGGCGCCGTTCGAGTTCGACCCGGACCGCTTCAACCGCCCGCTGCCCGCGGTGGAGACGTTCTCTCCCTTCGGTCTCGACCATCATCGCCGCCCCTACGCCGACGTCTCGGTGGAGTTCGGGGCGTCGTTTCTCGAGGCGATCGCGGGCGGCGTCGAGCTTGCGGGCGGGCCGCGGGCCCTGTCACGAGCAGCCGGCGCCGGGAGTCTCGATCGTCCTCTCGTCCTGCGGCAGGGGCGCTCCGTGAGCGGGCCGCTTCTCCGGCTCGACGAGGCGGGGACCGTGACGGCGAACCTGCACGCACTCGTGGCGGCGCGGGCGCCGGAGACGCCCGATGCGGCGGCGGTGATCGACGCCGGCGACACCGCAAGCTACGCGCGCCTGATGCGGCGCGCGGACGCCGTCAGGGGCGCCCTGCGCGGCGTGGGGCTGACGGAGGAGACGCCCTTCGGCGTGCTGACGGGCCGTCGCGCGGACCTGGCGGCCGTCCCTCTCGGCGCGCTCGGCGCTGGGGCGACCTACGTGCCGCTCGACCCGTCCGATCCTCCGGAGCGCCTGGCGCGGCTTCCGGAGACCTCCGGGGCGCGGGCGGTGATCGGCGACGGCCCGCTGCTCGACGCGCTTTCGGCGGCGGGCGGCCGCTTCGACGCCCTGGAGGCGAGGGAGCTTCCGGCGGTCCGTCGCCGGAGGCGCCGCCGGCGCCGGGCGGGGCGCGGCTCGCCCATCTCCCGTTCACATCCGGCGGCACCGGAGCGCCGAAGGCCGTCGAGGTGAGCACGCCGACGTCGTGCATCCGCTGCGCTCGGCGCGACGCATCTCCTTCTCCCGCGACGACCGCTATCTCGCCCCTTCGACGATCTCCTTCGACGCCTCCGTGACGGAGCTGTTCCTGCCGCTGACCAAGGGGCGCCTCGCTCGTGCTTCGGGAGGGGGATTGGCGCCGGAGCCGGAGCGGATGGCGGGCGTGGTGCGAGAGACCGGCGCGACCGTCGTTCAGACGAGCCCTTCGGTCTGGTCGACGATCCTCGACCGGCCGCCGGACGTTCCGCGCGTACGGGTCGCGGTCAGCCACGGCGAGGCGGCGACGCCGGACCTCGTCCGCCGGCTCCTGTCGCACGGCGGGACGGTGTGGAACCTCCACGGTCCGACGGAGACGACGGTCCGGGCCGTCGGCCGTCCCATGTCCGAAGAGACCGCCTCCGGGCCGAGCGGGCATCCGGCGCCGATCGGACGGCCGCTGCCGCACCTCGCGGCGCATGTGGCGGAGGAGGCCGGACGCGCGGTCCTCGACGGGGCGCGAGGCGAACTCCGGCTGAGCGGTCCGAGCCTGGCGCGCGGCTGTCGCGGCGCCGGGCCGGAGGCGGATGCGCGCTTCGCCCGGCTCGACGGGGCGGGGGACGCTTCACGATCTCGGGCGCGTCGACGAGCGGATCGAGCCGAGGGAGATCGAGGCGGCGATCCGCATGGATCCGCGGATCGAGCATGCCGCGGCGACCTGGTGTCCGAACGCGACGGGCGCGCATGCCGTCGCCGCGGCGGTGGTCGCGCGGCCGGGGGTCTCCCTGACGCCGCGGGCCGTTCACGACGCGCTCGCCATGCGCCTGCCGCGACCGACGATCCCGTCCCGGATCCGCCTGCCGGAGGCCGGGCCGCCGCGGCGGGCGGCGGCGAGGACGCCGGAGGGGATCGCGACCACGGTGGAGAGAGCGAGGGCGCGGAGCGTGAGCGGCGGCGAGACGACGATGCGCTCCGCGATCAGCTCCGAGACCGGCATGCGGCAGGTGCAGGACAGGCCGAAATCGCCGCGGAGCATGCCGTCGACCCAGTCGAGGTGGCGCTCCAGCGGGGGCGCGGGCGGCGGGAGGCTCCGCCGGGGGTGTCGCGCGGGGGGTGCGGGGGGTCGATCGGACCCGGAGCCGGCGCCGCATCCGTCTGCGATTCGTGCCGATGCGGCGCCGCGTTCGTCGGCCTTTCATGCGCCGAGAGCATGACTCCGGTCGGCCCTGCATGCACCGGCCGTGCGCCGCCTGTGCATATCGCGTGCGCCGAACGTACCGACATCGTGCGCACTTCGTACCGACGCCGTGCGGACGGGGGGAGGAGGAAAGGGGGTCTCGGCCTGTCGCCCGGGCGAACGGCGGACCGGGAACCTCGCACGGAAGGGTTGCGCTCCGGTTGACGCGACGACCGGCCTCGCGTGCTCTGCGGCGAGGCGGACGACACGGGGCCCGCCGTCCGGCACGATCTCGACCGAGCGGCGTGCGCCGTCCGGTCCGCCTGGTCGCGGAAGCCGTCAGTTCCGGCGTCGCGTCAACCGGAGCGCAACCCTTCCGTGCGAGGTTCCCGGTCCGCCGTTCGCCCGG
>DATFKM010000150.1:0-4636 GCA_035268645.1 Paracoccaceae bacterium
GCGCATCTCGCTGCCCATCGCCGGCTCGGTGAAGGTGGAGGGCGTGACGCCCGAGAACCTCGAGACCATCCTGGCCGAGCGCTACTCGCGCGGCTTCCAGATAACGCCGACCGTGACCGTCTCGATCCGCGGAATCGCGCCGCTTCAGGGCGGGCAGGCGCAGGGGCCGGCGCCGACCACGTTCTTCATGCTCGGCAGCGTCGGCCGGCGCGGCCCGGTGGCCGTGCCCGGCGAAGTGACGGTCCTGGAGGCGCTGGCGATCGCCGGCGGCCCGACGCCCTTCGCCGCGACCGACCGCATCCAGATCCGTCGCTTCGACGAGAACGGCGAGGAGGAGATCATGCTCTTCGACTACGAGCGGATCGAGGACGGGATGCCGGTGGAGAACAACGTGCAGATCTTCGAGGGCGACATCATCTACGTGCCCGAGCGCGGGCTGTTCGACTGAGCCCGCCGTTCCGCGATCCCATGCGCCGCCGAGCCGCCTCCGACGCCGCCCCGCGCGGCCCAGCGCCCGCGCCCGGCCGCCGCGCCCCGGCGTGCGGCGGCGCCGCGGTCCAGGCCCGGCGCGGGCTCGCCGCCGGCCTCGCCGCGGCCGGCCTCCTCGCCGCGCCCGGCTCGGCCGGAGACCGCTCGATCACCGGATCGATCAGCCAGCGGTTCATCGCCGACACCAACGTCCAGCTGGAGGAGGGCGACGAGGCCAGCCTCGGCTCGATCACCACTCTCTCGCTCGCCTACGTCGACCGGACGCCGACCTCGACGTTCTCGCTCGGCACCGGCCTGAACTTCAGCGCCTTCACGAACGACGATCAGAACGACGGCATCAGCGGCCTGTTTCCGCGGCTCAACGGCGCCTACAGCGTGCGCCGGCCGACGCAGACGCTTTCGGTGAACTTCTCCGGCTCGATCACGCCGGTGGATTTCCTGAGCCGCACGGACATCCTGCTGCCGGGCGCCCCCGACTTTCCGGACGAGCCGGGCTTCCCGGACCCGGACGACGAAGACGTGATCGACGACGAGGAGACCCCGACCGAGCCGGACCCCGAGGCGCCGACGCCGGACCCGCTGGAGACCACGACCCGGACCACCCGCGACGACGCGCTCCGCGTCTCCTTCGGCGCCGGCGTCTCCTGGTCGCAGACCATCTCGAGCGCCGAGAGCGTCAACTTCGGCGCGAACGCGAGCCGGCTCGACTTCATAGACGGCGACGACTCGCTCGTGCCCAACACCGCCTTCGGCGTGAACGGCGGCTGGAACCGCCGCCTCGCGGCCGACGCGACGGCGGGCCTCACCGCCGGCGCGTCGCTGTTCTTCTCGGACGGGGTCGACAACAGGCAGACCTACACCCTCCGGATCGGTCCCAGCGCCAGCTGGCAGCGCACCGCGCGGGAGACCTTCTCGATCACCCTCGGCCCGTCCTTCAACCACACGAGCGTCGACCGGCAGCTCGCCGGCGGCGGCACCCGCTCGGAGGAGGAGTCCTCGGTCAGCGTCGCCGGCAACGCCGGCTTCAGCTTCGCCGGCGACGTGGACCGGATCAACGTCGGGCTCAGCCAGAGCGTGCTTCCCGACGACGACGGCGAGATCGTCAACACGACCTCCCTGACCGTCGGCTGGGGCCGCCGCCTGAGCCAGGCCGCTCAGCTGAACTGGACCGCCGGCGCCGTGTACCGGAGCGACCTGTTCGGCGGCGGCGGCGCCGTGGACGACCGGATCGACTACCGCACCAGCCTCGGCTGGAGCTATCGGGTGAACCCCCGCAACTCGGCGAACCTCGGCGTCGACGCCTCGCGCGACGACGACGGGGCCGGCGACGCGCGCATCGTGACGGGCCTCCGCGCCGGCTGGTCCTACGTCATCGCGCCGCGCACCAACGCCAATCTCGCCTACGATCTGCGCTACGAGACGGACGAGGAGATCTTCTCCCACCGCGTCGGCTTGACATTGAGCCACGGCTTCACCCTTCTGCCCTGACCTCCGAGGGGGACGGGAGGAGACGACCGACATGAAGATCGACCGGCTCGGCCCGCCGGGCCTCGCCCTGCTGACGCCCGCCCGCCACGGCGACGCGCGCGGCTGGTTCATGGAGACCTGGAACGCCCGCCGCCTCCGCGAAGCGGGCCTCGACCACGCCTTCGTGCAGGACAACCACTCCATGAGCGCCGCGCCGGGCACGCTCCGCGGCCTGCACTACCAGGCGCCGCCCTTCGCGCAGGCCAAGCTGGTGCGGTGCACCCGCGGCGCGGTCTGGGACGTCGCCGTCGACATCCGCCGCGCCTCGCCCACCTTCGGCCAGTGGCGCGGCGCGAGGCTCGACGCCGAGACGGGCGCGCAGCTCCTCGTCCCGCGCGGCTTCCTGCACGGCTTCCTCACCCTCACCCCGGAAGCCGAGGTGCAGTACAAGGTCGACGCGTACTACAGCCGCGAGCATGACGGCGCCGTCGCCTGGGACGATCCCGACCTCGCCATCGACTGGCCGCTGGCCGAGGCCGGCGTCGACGCCCCGCTCCTGTCGGAGAAGGACGCCGCCGCGCCGCGCCTCTCCGACGTCGACAACCCCTTCGACTACTGAGGCGAACCGCATGAAGATCCTGGTCACCGGCGGCGCGGGCTTCATCGGCTCGGCCGTGATCCGCCACCTGATCCGCGAGCGGGGCGCCGCCGTCGTCAACGTCGACAAGCTCACCTACGCCGCGACGCCCGAGGCGCTGGAGGACGCCGCCGACAGCCCGGCCTATGCGTTCGAGAAGGCCGACATCGCCGACCCGCAGGCGATGGCGCGGGTGTTCGCGGACCACGACCCCGACGCGGTCATGCACCTCGCCGCCGAAAGCCACGTCGACCGCTCCATCGACGGCCCGGCCGACTTCATCCGCACCAACCTCGTCGGCACCTTCACCCTGCTGGAGGCCGCGCGGGCGCACTGGAACCGCCTCCCCGGCGCGCGCAAGTCCGCCTTCCGCTTCCACCACGTCTCCACCGACGAGGTCTACGGCACGCTGACCGACGCCGACCCCGCGTTCAGCGAGACGACGCCCTACGCCCCGAACTCCCCCTACTCCGCCTCCAAGGCCGGCTCGGACCACCTCGTCCGCGCCTGGGGAGAGACCTACGGCCTGCCCGTCGTCACCACCAACTGCTCGAACAACTACGGCCTCTGGCAGTTCCCCGAAAAGCTGATCCCGGTCATGGCCATCGCCGCCGTCGAAGGCCGACCCCTCCCCGTCTACGGCCGGGGCGAGAACGTGCGCGACTGGCTGCATGTCGAGGATCACGCCCGCGCCCTCGCGCTCGTCCTCGAAAAGGGCCGGCTGGGCGAGACCTACAACATCGGCGGCAACGCCGAGAAGACGAACATCGACGTCGTGCGCGCCATCTGCGCCTTCATGGACGACGCCCGGCCCGGGGACGGCCCGCATGACCGCCTGATCGAGTTCGTCACCGACCGGCCGGGCCACGACCTCCGCTACGCCATCGACGCCACGAAGATCGCGCGCGACCTCGGCTTCCGCCCGGCCGAGAGCTTCGAGAGCGGCCTCGCCAAGACCCTCGCCTGGTATCTCGACCACGCCGACTGGTGGCGCGGCATCCGCGCCCGTGCCTATGACGGCCGCCGCCTGGGGACGGGCTGATGCCGGACGTCGTCGTCGTCGGCGCCGGCGGCCAGCTCTCGACCTCGCTGGCCGAGGCCGCGCCGGAGATCCCCTGCTGGGGTCTCGACGCGATCGACCTGACCCGCCCGGAGGAGGCCGAGGCGAAGATCGCGGACTCGGGCGCCAGGCTCGTGATCAACGCCGCCGCCTACACCGCCGTCGACAAGGCCGAGAGCGAGGAGGCCCTCGCCCACGCCGTCAACGCCGACGGCCCCGCCGCCCTCGCCCGCGGCTGCGCGCGCATCGGCGCCGCGCTCGTCCACGTCTCCACCGACTACGTGTTCGACGGGACGAAGCAGGGCGAGTGGACCGAGGCGGACCCCGTCTCCCCCCTCGGCGCCTACGGCCGCACCAAGCTCGCCGGCGAACAGGCGGTCGCCGCCGCCCTCCCGCGCCACGCCATCCTGCGCACCGCCTGGGTCTACAGCCCCTTCGGCCACAACTTCGTCAAGACCATGCTCCGCCTCGCGGACCGCGAACGCCTCACCGTCGTCGCGGACCAGCGCGGCAAGCCGACGAGCGCCGAGGATCTCGCCGCCGCGATCCTCCACATCGCCCCGCGCCTGACGGACGCAGCCGCCGGCGACCCCGCCTTCGGCACGTTCCACTACGCCGGCGCCGGCGCCACCACCTGGGCGCATTTCGCCGAGGCGATCTTCGCCGAGGCCCTGCCGCGCGGCCTGATCGCCCACGCGCCCGAGGTCGCCCACATCACCACCGCCGAGTATCCGACCCCCGCGGCGCGCCCCGCCAACTCCGCGCTCGACTGCACGAAGTTCGAGCGGGTCTTCGGCCTCGCCTGCGTGCCGTGGGAGGAGGCGCTGGCCCGCACGCTCGACCGTCTCGCCGCCGACCAGGGAGCCGCGCCGTGAAGGGGATCATCCTCGCCGGGGGCTCCGGCACCCGGCTGCACCCGCTGACCATCGCGGTCAGCAAGCAGCTGCTGAGCATCTACGACAAGCCGATGGTCTACTACCCGC
>DATFKM010000151.1:0-2227 GCA_035268645.1 Paracoccaceae bacterium
ACCGCCGAGACCGCACCGCGCCCGATCCCGCAGCCCGGCATCCTCGACATCGCGCCCTATGTGGGCGGGGAGAGCAAGGTCGCCGGCGCCAACCGGGTCGTCAAGCTCTCGTCCAACGAGAACCCGCACGGCCCCTCGCCCCGCGCGCAGGCGGCCTTCGCGGCGGCGGCGGGCGACCTCGCCGTCTATCCCGACGGCGGGCACGCGGCGCTCCGCCGCGCGATCGCCGAGGTGCACGGGCTGGATCCGGCGCGGATCTTCTGCGGCAACGGCTCGGACGAGCTGCTGGCGCTGCTCTGCCAGGCCTATGCCGGGCCGGGGGACGAGGTGGTGCACTCGGCGCACGGCTTCGCGCTCTACGCCATCAACGCGCTCGCGGTCGGCGCGACGCCGGTGGCGGCGGCGGAGCGGGAGCTGACCACGGACGTCGACGCGATCCTCGCCGCCTGCACCGAGCGCACGCGGATCGTGTTCGTGGCCAACCCCAACAACCCGACCGGCACCTGGATCGACCGCGACGCGCTCGCCCGCCTCGCGGAGGGGATCCCGCCGCGGGCGCTCCTCGTGATCGACGGCGCCTATGCCGAATACGTGCGCGACGCGCGCTACGAACCGGGCGCGGAACTCGTGGAACGATACCCGAACATCGTGATGACGCGGACCTTCTCGAAGATCCACGGCCTCGCCGCGCTGCGCCTCGGATGGATGGTCGCGCCGGATCACGTCGTCGACGCGCTGAACCGCTTCCGCCCGCCCTTCAACGTCAACGCCCCGGCCCTTGCGGCCGGCGAGGCGGCGATCCGCGACCGCGACTGGGTCGAGCGCTGCGCCGTCCTGAACGAGGTCTGGCGCGACTGGCTGGCCAAGCGCCTCGCCGCCGCCGGCGCCCCCTGCCTGCCGAGCGAGGGCAACTTCCTGCTGGCCGAATTCGGCGAGGGCCGGGCCGAGAAGGCCGACGCCTTCCTGAAGGCGCGCGGCATCATCGCCCGGCGCACCGCGAGCTACGGACTGCCGGGACATCTGCGCATCACCGTCGGCGACGAGGCCGCCTGCCGCGCGGTGGCCGACGCCGTGGACGCGTTCGCGGCCTCGGCATGAGCTTGATCTACCCGCGCGTGGCCCTGATCGGGCTCGGCCTGATCGGCGGCTCCTTCGCGCTCGCGGCGAAGCGGGCGGGGCTGGTGGGCGAGGTCGTCGGCACGGCGCGCACCCGGCGCACGCGCGAGACGGCGCTGAGCCTCGGCCTCGTCGACCGCGTCGAGGAGACGGCGGCGGAGGCGGCGGCGGGCGCCGATCTCGTGCTGCTCTGCACGCCCGTCGGGGCGATGGGGCGGGTCGCGGCGGAGATCGCGCCGGCGCTGAAGTCGGGCGCGACGGTCTCCGACGTCGGCTCGGTCAAGGGCGCGGTGATCGCGGCGGTCGGGCCGCATCTGCCGGAGGGGGTGGACTTCGTGCCGGGCCATCCGCTCGCCGGGACCGAGCATTCGGGGCCGGAGGCGGCGTTTCCGGAGCTGTTCGAGAACCGCTGGTGCATCCTCACCCCGGCCGAGGGCGCACGCCCCGAGGCCGTCGAGCGCCTGCGCCGGGTCTGGGAGGGCTGCGGCGCGCATGTCGACCTGATGGACGCCGAGCATCACGACCTTGTGCTTGCGGTGACGAGCCACGTCCCGCACGTCATCGCCTACACCATGGTCGGCGTGGCGGATGACATGCGGCGGGTGACGGCCTCCGAGGTGATCAAGTACTCCGCCGCCGGTTTCCGCGACTTCACGCGCATCGCGGCGTCGGATCCGACCATGTGGCGCGACGTGTTCCTGACCAACAAGGCCGCGACGCTCGAGATTCTCGGCCGCTTCACCGAGGAGCTGTTCGCGCTGCAGCGGGCGATCCGAACAGGCGACGGCGAGCACCTTCACGACTACTTCGCCCGGACGCGGGCGATTCGGCGCGGCATCGTCGAGGCCGGGCAGGACACCGACGCGCCCGATTTCGGCCGGCGTGCGCCGGCCGATCGACGGTGAGACCGGGCCTCGCGGCGCTGGCCTTCGCGGCGGTCGCGGCGGGGACGGGCGCGGCGGCCGAGGGGCTGGACGGCTACCGCGTGGGCCTCTGCGGCGACCACCGGCTCGAGGGCACGCTGCCCGAGCCTCTGGAGGGGCCGGGCTATTGCGGCGTCCCGGCGCCGGTGCGGATCGAGCGCATCGGGTCGGTGGCGCTGCGCCCGCCG
>DATFKM010000152.1:0-4732 GCA_035268645.1 Paracoccaceae bacterium
GCCAGCGAGGCCGCCGAGACCGCCTTGATCGCGCCGAGGCCGTTGCGCTCGATGCAGGGCACCTGCACCAGCCCCGCGACCGGGTCGCAGGTCATGCCGAGGTGGTGCTCCAGCGCGATCTCGGCGGCGTTCTCCACCTGCGCGTCGGTCCCGCCCAGCACCGCGCAGAGCCCCGCCGCCGCCATCGCCGCGGCCGAGCCGACCTCGCCCTGGCAGCCGACCTCGGCGCCCGAGATCGAGGCGTTGGTCTTGATGATCGCGCCGATCGCGGCGCCGACCAGCAGCATGTCGCGCGCCCCCTCCGCCCGGGCGCCGGGGACGTGCTCGAGCCAGTAGCGCATCACCGCGGGGAACACGCCGGCGGCGCCGTTGGTCGGGGCCGTCACCACGCGCCCGCCGGCGGCGTTCTCCTCGTTCACCGCCATGGCGTAGAGCGAGATCCAGTCGTTGATGACGTGCGGGGCCACGAGGTTCGCGCTTCGTTCGCGCTCCAGCGCCTCGCGGATCGCCTTGGCCCGTCGGCGCACGCGGAGCCCTCCCGGCAGCTCCCCCCCCTGCGCCAGCCCGCGCTCCAGGCAGGCCTGCATGGCGTCGCGCAGCGCGTCGAGCCTGCGGTTCAGCACGTCGCGCGGCATGTGCGCCTCGGCGTTCTCCCGCGCCAGCGCGGCGAGGGAGAGGCCCGCCGCCTCCGCCCGCGCCAGCAGCTCCGCCGCCGAGCGGTAGGGATGCGGCACGTCCCGTTCCGGCCCGATCGCCTCGCCCCGCTCCAGCTCCCGCGCGGTCAGCACGAAGCCGCCGCCGACGGAGTAGTAGGTCTCCGACAGCGCGAGGCGGCCGGCCGCGTCGTGCGCCTCCAGCACCAGCCCGTTGGCGTGCCCGGGCAGGGGCTCGCCGTAGTCGAAGGTCACCGCCTCGGGCGAGAGCGCCATCGCCGGCAGCCCCTCGGGCGCCGTCTCGCCGCGCTCGGCCAGATCCGCCAGCGCCGCCTCCGCCGCGTCGGGGTCCAGCGTCTCGGGCCGGAAGCCCATCAGCCCCAGCAGCACCGCCCGGTCCGTCGCGTGCCCCTTGCCGGTGAAGGCGAGCGAGCCGTGCAGCCGGGCCGAGAGCCGCGCCGGGGCCCCCGCGCCCGGCACCCGCTCGCCCTCGCGCAGCGCGTCGAGGAAGCGCGCCGCCGCCTCCATCGGCCCCATGGTGTGCGAGGAGGACGGCCCCACGCCGATCTTGAAGATGTCGAACACGCCGAGCTGCATCGCGGACCCCTTTCCGGAACCGTCGTCCTTGTCGCACGCCTGCGGCCGCCGCCGCGGCGGAGATGCGACGCGGCGGGCGTCAGCCGCGCCGCAGCGCCAGCGGCAGCACCAGCGCGAAGCCGATCAGCGGCAGCGTTCCCGCCGCCCCGATCGCCAGCGTCGCGCCCCCCGCCTCGCGCAGCACGCCGCCGAGGAACGGCGCCAGCGCGAAGCTCGCCGCGAAGGGCGCCGCGACGAGGCCCGAGAGCGTGCCGAACCGCTCCGTCCCCGCCGTCTCCGCCAGCACCACCGGGCGCAGGATCGTCGTCGCGCCGTAGGCCGAGCCGAGCAGCGCCGCGAACAGCGCCGCCGCCGCGATCCCGTGCCCCAGCAGCAGCACCGCGAACCCCGCCGCCAGCGCCGCGAAGGCCGCCGGCAGCAGCGACGCCGCCCGCCAGCGCGCGGGCGCCGAAAGCAGCGCGAGACGCCCGGCCACCTGGCACGGGCCGACCGCCGCGGCCACCGCCACCGCCGCCTCGGGCCCCAGCCCGCGCGTCGGCAGCAAGGCCAACATATGTGCGGAGACCACGCCGTGCGAGCCCGCGACGCAGGCGAAGGCGAGCGCGATGCGCCAGGCGCCGGGCCGCGCCATCTCCGCGCGCCAGCCCGGGCTCGGCGCCTCGGGCGCCGGCGCGCGCCCGGCGGCCCGCGCCGCCGCGCCCGTCTCAGCCGCGAAGCGCTCGGCCCGCCACGCGCCCCAGCCCAGCAGCGGCGCCGCCGCCAGCGCCGCCACCGCCGCCATCCCCAGCGCCGCGCCGCGCCAGCCGAACGCCTCCGCCATCGCGCCGGCCGAGGGAAAGGAGAGCGCCGTCGCGAAACCCGCCACCAGCGTCACCGCGGCGATGGCCCGGCGCGCCCCGCCGCCCAGCACCCGGCCCAGCAGCGCGAAGCAGGGCTCGTAGAGGCAGGTCGCGAACGCCAGACCCATCGCCGCCCAGATCGCGAGGAACCCCGCCGTCCCCTCGACCCGCGAGAGCGCCGCCATCAGCGCCGCGCCGCAGAGCGCGCCCCCCGGCATCAGCCAGGGCGCGAGGCCGCGGTCGACGGCCCGCCCGGCCCAAGGCGCCGCCAGCGCCGAGACGCCGAGCGCCAGCGAAAGCCCCAGCGCCGGGGGCGGCCCGGTCAGCTCAGCCTCCCAGCGCGGCAGCAGCGCCGCGAAGACGTAGAACAGCGAGGCCCAGGCCAGCACCTGACCGAACGCCAGCGCGCCCAGCGCCGTCGCCGGCAGGCGCAGGGCGTCGCGCGCGGCGGGGGCGTGGGTCATCGGTGCGGAGCCTTCCGACGGAGCGACGGGCGTTCCGCCTAGCCGGCGGCGCGCGACGCGGCAAGCGCGGCCCCGCGCGTCCGGCGGCCTGTGGCGTCGGACGGCGGATCGTTGTAAGCGGTGCCGAACGTCGATCCGGGACGGCCCGCGCCGCCCGCCGAACACTGGAGAAGGCCGCATGGCCGCCGAGCTCGACCGCAGCGAGATCGCCAAGCGCGCCGCCGCCCGCGCCGCCCTGAAGGAGGTCGAGGACGGCATGCGCCTCGGCCTCGGCACCGGCTCGACCGCCGCCTGGTTCGTGCGTCTTCTGGGCGAGCGGGCGAAGCGCGACCGACTCGACGTCACCTGCGTGCCGACCTCGGTGCGCACCGCGCGCCTCGCCGAAAAGGCCGGCCTGCGCCTGACCACGCTCGACGAGGCCGGCTGGCTCGACCTCACCGTCGACGGCGCCGACGAGTTCGACCCCGACCTCGACCTGATCAAGGGCGGCGGCGGCGCGCTCCTGCAGGAGAAGATCGTCGCCACCGCCTCGGACCGCATGATCGTGATCGCCGATCCCTCGAAGCGGGTGCAGACGCTCGGCGCCTTCCCGCTGCCGGTGGAGATCGTGACCTTCGGCTGGGAGACCACCAAGGCCATCGTCGAGGAGACGCTCGAGGATCTCGACGTCGGCGGCCGGCTGACCACGCTGCGCCTCGACCGGGACGAGCCGTTCCTGACCGACTGCGGCAACTTCATCATCGACCTGCACCTCAAGCGCATCGGCGACGCCGAGGAGACGGCGGCGGCGCTGAACATGATCGCCGGCGTGGTGGAGACGGGCCTGTTCGTGGGCGTGGCCGACACCGTGATCGTGGGCCACGGCGACGACCGCGCCGAGGTCCTGACGCTCGACGAGGAAGACGAGGACGACTGAGGCCGCGCGCGCCCCGGCGCGGCGCCGCGGGGCGCCGCCGGGGCGCGCGCCGGCGCATCGGGGGCGAGAGATGGAGCACGACTACGACCTCTTCGTGATCGGCGGCGGCTCGGGCGGCGTGCGCGCGGCGCGGATGAGCGCGCGCCACGGCGCCCGCGTCGCCATCGCCGAGGAGCACCGCTTCGGCGGCACCTGCGTGATCCGCGGCTGCGTGCCGAAGAAGCTGCTGGTCTACGCCTCCGCCTTCCGGGAGCTGTTCGAGGACGCGGCCGGCTTCGGCTGGACCGTGCCGGAGCCGAGCTTCGACTGGTCGACGCTGATCGCCAACAAGGATCGGGAGATCTCCCGCCTCGAGGGGCTCTACGCGAAGAACCTCGACGCGGCGGGGGTGGAGCTGCACCGCTGCCGCGCGGTCCTCACCGGCCCCAACTCGGTCCGGCTCGAGAGCCACGGCCACGAGGTCACCGCGCGGCACGTCCTGATCGCCACCGGCGGCACGCCCTTCGTGCCGGACTTTCCCGGCTCGCACCACGCCGTCACCTCGAACGAGATGTTCGACCTGCCGCACCTGCCCGAGCGCGTCGCGGTGATCGGCGGCGGCTACATCGCCTGCGAGTTCGCCGGCATCCTCAACGGCCTCGGCGCGAAGGTGACGCAGGTCTACCGCGGCCCGCGCGTCCTGCGCGGCTTCGACGCGGAGGTCTGCGAGCACGTGCAGGCCGAGATGATCGCCAAGGGGATCGACCTGCGCCTGAACGCCGACGTCGAGGCGATCGAGGGCGAGGGCGCCGCCCGGGTGCTGCGCCTGACCGACGGCTCGGAGCTGCCCGTCGATCTGGTGATGATGGCGACGGGGCGCGTGCCCAACACCCACGGCCTCGGGCTGGAGGCGGCCGGCGTCGCGCTCGGCCCGCGCGGCGAGGTGGTGGTGGACGCGTATTCGGCGACCTCGGTCCCCTCGGTGCACGCCGTCGGCGACGTCACCGACCGCATGGCGCTGACCCCGGTGGCGATCCGCGAAGGCGCCGCCTTCGCCGAGACCGTGTTCGGCGGCGCGCCGGTGAAGGCCGACCACGCGACGGTCGCCACCGCGATCTTCACCCAGCCCGAGATCGGAACGGTCGGCATGACCGAGGCCGAGGCCCGCGCCACGGGGGAGATCGAGGTCTACAAGGCCGCCTTCCGGCCGATGATGGCCACGCTGTCGGGACGGGAGGAGCGTATGCTGACGAAACTCCTCGTGGCGAAGGAGAGCCGCAGGGT
>DATFKM010000153.1:0-5940 GCA_035268645.1 Paracoccaceae bacterium
GTATCCCTCCGACTATATTTCGCGCTGACGACTTCGCAAGCCGCCATATCCGGGGCCGGTTCCCGCACGGGTCGGGGTCTGGCAGAGGGCGTTGTCGCTTTTGCGACGCGAGGCCGCCCGTCAGGGGCGGTCCAGCGCCGCCTTCAGCTGCGCCAGCGCCATGCCGAGGCCGTCCGGCGCGATCGAATGGCCGGTCCGGGGCGAGGCGTGCGTGCGCACCTCCACGCCCGCCTCCGCCAGCGCCTCGGCGGCCTTCGCCATCTCGTCGAACGGCACCATCTCATCCATCTCGCCATGCACCAGCAGCACCGGCGGGCGCACGCGGATCTCGTCCGGCAGCCGCTCCGGGGTCAGCAAGAGGCCGGAGAAGCCGACGATCGCCGCCGGCGCCGTCTCCCGCCGCAGACCCACCTGCAGCGCCATCATCGTGCCCTGGCTGAAGCCGACCAGCGCGATGCGCGAAGGCGCGAGGCCGGTCTCCTCCGCGACTTCGTCGAGATACGCGTCCAGCATCCCGACGCTGCGCGCCATGCTCTCGGCCCGCATCTCCTCGGTCGAGCCGTCCATCCGCGGGATCGGGAACCACTGCCGCCCCATCGGATTGATCGAACACGGCTCCGGCGCGTTCGGGGCGCGGAACTCCACGCCCGGCAGATGATCCTCCAGCACCGGCGCGAGGCCGATCAGGTCGGCCCCGTCCGCGCCGAAGCCGTGCAGCAGGATCACCAGCGCGTCGCGCTCGGTCTTCGCCGGATGGATCGGGCCGGTCAGCGTCTCGGTCATGTCACCCCCTCGCGGTCCTTGGCGACGCGGTAATAGGCCCAGAGCAGGCGCGCCGCCACCCCGCGCCAGGGCGACCAGGCCTCCGCCATGCCGGCGAAGGGCTTCGGCGCCGGCCGCTCCGGCAGCCCGAACAGCAGCCGCGCCGATTCCTGCAGCGCGAGATCCGCGGGCGCGAACACGTCCGCCCGGCCGAGCGCGAACATCAGGTAGATCTCCGCCGTCCAGCGCCCGATGCCGGGCAGCGCGGTCAGCGTCTCCACCGCCGCCTCGTCCGGCGTCTCGCGCAGCGCCGCGTAGTCGATGCCCGCGTCGGCCAGCGCCCGCGCATAGCGGATCTTCGGGCGGGAGAGCCCGCAGGCCCTGAGCTCGTCGTCCGACAGCGCGGCGAGCCCCTCCGCCGACCCCGCCCCCGCCTCCAGCAGCCGCCGCGTGATCCCCTCCGCCGCCGCGACCGAGAGCTGCTGCGAGACGATGGCGCGCAGCAGCGCCTCGAACCCGTCCGGCCGGCGGCGCAGCGGCAGCGGGCCCGTCGCCTCCAGCGCCGCGGCGAAACGCGGCTCCCGCCGCGCCAGCCAGTCGGCGCCCTCGGCGACGCACGCCTCCGTCTCGATGATCCGTCCCACCATGCGCGCGAGGGGAGCCTCCGGCGCGCCCCGCGTCAAGCTTGACCCCGCGCATCGGGCGCCGGACACCCCTCGCCGGAGGCCCCGCATGTCCCCCGTCGTCGAACGCTTCGCGCCGTCCCCGAACGGCCACCTGCATCTCGGCCACGCCTTCTCGGCGATGCTCGCCCACGACGCCGCGCGCGCCGCCGGCGGGCGTTTCCTGCTGCGCATCGAGGACATCGACGTGGGCCGCGCCCGGCCGGAGTTCGAGGCCGCGATCCTGGAGGATCTGGCGTGGCTCGGCCTCCGCTGGGAGACGCCGGTGCTGCACCAGTCCGAGCGCGCGGCGGCCTATCGCGCCGCGCTCGACGCCCTCGCGGCCCGCGGCCTGCTCTACCCCTGCACCTGCACCCGCCGCGACATCGCCGAGGCGCTGAGCGCCCCGCAGGAGACCGCGCCCGGCCTCGCCCCCGGCCCCGAAGGCCCGGACGGCGCCCCCTATCCCGGCGCCTGCCGCGTGCACGGGCCGGACCCCGGCAAGCCGGCCGCGCTTCGCATCGACATGGCCGCCGCCGTGGCCGCCCTCGGCGGACAGGAGGCCGTCGCGGCCCTCGCCGTGCAGGAGATCGGCCGCGGCCCGCAGGGCGAGGCCGGTCGCCTGCCGCTCGACGCCGACTGGCTGATCCACCGCTGCGGCGACGTCGTCCTCGCCCGCAAGGACGTCGCGACCAGCTACCACCTCTCCGTCACGGTCGACGACGCGCATCAGGGCGTCACCCACGTCACGCGCGGCGAGGACCTCTTCGCCGCGGCCCCGCTGCACCGGCTCCTGCAGGCCCTGCTCGGCCTGCCCCCGGTCGTGCATCGCCACCACCGCCTGATCCGCGACGCCGAGGGCCGACGCCTCGCCAAGCGCGACCGCGACGCCGGAATCAGGGAGCTTCGCGCGGCGGGCGAGAGCCCGGCGGCGATCCGCGCCCGGCTCGGTCTGCCGCCAACAGCCGCCTGAGGGCGCCCGCGATCAGCGGCAGCGCGAACAGGATCGCGAAGATCCGCGCCATGTGATGCGTCGCGACGAAGGCCGGATCGGCGTCGATGGCGATGGCGATCAGGCTCATCTCCGCCACGCCCCCCGGCGCATAGGCCAGCAGCGCCGAGAACAGCGGCACCCCGAGGGCCGCCCAGACCGCCAGCGCGAAGCCCGCCGAAAGCGCCAGCAGCAGCGCCGTGACCGCCGCGGTCCAGAGCGCGACGGAGGCGAAGACGCGCCAGCCGACCCCGTGGAACCGCGTCCCGATGGAGGCGCCGGAGACCAGCAGCGCCCATTCCACCGTCCAGGCCGGCAGCCCGCCCTCGACCAGACCCGGCATCCTGAGCGCCGCGCTCGCCGCCAGCGGCCCCAGCAGCCAGGGCACCGGCCAGCCGATCCGCGCCATGCCCCACGCCGCGAGCGCCGAGGCCGCGGCGAGCAGCGCGAAATCCCCCGCCCCGATCACGCCGAGCGCCGCGAAGCTCCCGGCCGTCGGCTCCGGCAGACCCAGCAGCCCGAAGGCCACCGCCGGCGCGATCAGGATCACCAGCGCCACCCGGAACGAATGCGAGAGCGCCACCCGCCGCGAATCGCCGCCCGCCTCGTCCGCGAAGATCGCCACAGCCGTCAGCCCGCCCGGCAGCGCCGACAGCAGCGCCGTGCCCCGCTCGAACCCCGCCGCGCGGCGCAGCAGCAGATAGCCCAGCGCCGCGCCCGCCGGGACGTAGAGCACCGCCGCCGCCAGCGTCAGCGGCCAGCGCGAGAGTTCGGCCCACCCCACGCCCGCGAAGCTCTCGCCGAGAAAGAGGCCGATCAGCCCCATGAACAGCGTGCGGAACCAGACCGGAACCTCGATCGGCGCCCCCGCCATGCGGACCGCCATGCAGAGGAACAGCGCCCCCAGCATCCAGGCCAGCGGCACCCCCGCCGCCTCCGCCGCCGCGCCGCCCGCCGCCCCGACGCCGAGGCCGAGCGCCAGCCGCCCCAGCGCCCTGCGCGAGAGCCGCGCGTCCCAGGGCGGGGGAAGCGCCCTCACGCCCCTTCGGGCGCCATCAGTTCCACCTCGCGCCCGTCCCGGACGGCGACGTAGAAGCAGCTTCGCCGGTTCGTGTGGCAGGCGGGCCCCGTCTGCGCGACCCGCATCAGCACCACGTCGCGGTCGCAGTCGATCCGAAGATCGACCAGCCGCTGCACATGGCCCGAACTCTCGCCCTTCCGCCACAACGCCTTGCGCGAGCGCGACCAGTAGCACACCCGCCCCGTCGCCAGCGTCTCCGCCAGCGCCTCGCGGTTCATCCAGGCGAGCATCAGCACCTCGCCCGTCGCGTCGTCCTGCGCGACGGCGGGGATCAGCCCGCGCTCGTCCCAGCCGAGGCTCTCGGGGTCGAAGGCGGCGACGTCGGTCATGGGAGGCTCCGGGATCGGCGGCGGGTGCGACGAGCGCGCCTTTTACACGCCCTTGCGCGAGGCTATCTAGGGGTGGAGCCGGCCCGAGGAGAAAGAGCATGACCGACGCCGCGACCGAGGACCTGATCGGCCTCTATTCCAAGCGCATCCTCGCCCTCGCCTCCGACATCCCCCACGCCGGCCGGCTGGAGGGCGCCGAAGCGACCGTGCGCAAGCGCTCGCCCCTCTGCGGCTCCACCGTCGAGGTCGGCGTGAGCCTGGACGAGGACGGCCGCATCGCCGCCTTCGGCCAGGACGTGAAGGCCTGCGCGCTCGGACAGGCCTCCGCCGCCGTGCTCGGCGCGCAGGTGATCGGCCGCTCGCGCGACGAGATCGCCGCCGCCCGCGACGCGCTCAAGGCGATGCTGAAGTCGGACGGGCCGGTCCCTGCGGCGCCCTTCGAAGGGTTCGAGGCGCTCCGCCCGGCCAAGGACTACAAGAACCGCCACGCCTCGATCCTGCTCAGCCTCGAGGCGACGCTCGCCGCGATGGACGAGGCGCTCGCCGCCCGGGCCGACACGTAAAAAAAAGCCGCCGCGGCCGGCCCCGTCTCCGGGGCGGGCGCGCGGCGGCAGGCAGGCGGCGGGCGCGGTCCCTCCGGCGAGCAGGCGATGCCGGAGCCGCCGGACGAGGGAGCCGGCGGAAGGACGACCGCGCCGCGGCCGCGGACGGCGTCAGATCAACGCGGTGACCGAGAACCCGACCGCCACCATCAGGCAGAGCGCGGCGAGCCCCGCGGCGTCCTCCAGCGCGTGGCGGGGCGCGTCGGCGGCGATCCTGGCGAGCATGCGCATGGCGGGCGCTCCTTCGATCCATGTTCCGTTTCGTTGCCCTTATGTTCTCCCCCTGTTCGATTCGAGTCAAGAACGATAACGGAACATTAAGGGATCGGATCGGAAACGGACGGGCTCATCCCGCCTTCAGCATCCGGATCGCCTCGTCCGCCTGCATCAGCCACAGCAGCACGCGCATCGCCTCGCCGCGCGGCCCCTCCAACTCCGGATCGGTCGCCACCAGCAGCCGCGCGTCGTCGCGCGCCGCCGCCATCAGCTCCACGTCGCGCTCGGCGTCGGCGATGCCGAACTCCGGCAGGCCGGACTGCCGCGCGCCGAGGAGGTCGCCCATCCCGCGCAGCCTCAGATCCTCCTCGGCGATGCGAAAGCCGTCCTCGGTCTCGCGCATCACGGTCAGGCGCGCGCGCCCCGCCTCGGTCAGCGGCGTGTCGTACATCAGGAGGCAGGTCGAGGCGCCGCCGCCCCGCCCGACGCGCCCGCGCAGCTGGTGGAGCTGCGCCAGCCCGAAGCGCTCGGCGCCCTCGATCACCATGATCGTCGCCTCGGGCACGTCCACGCCCACCTCGATCACCGTGGTCGCCACCAGCACCTGCGCCCGCCCGGCGGCGAAGTCGGCCATCGCCGCGTCCTTCTCCGCCGGGGCGAGCCGCCCGTGCACCATCGCCACCGTCACTCCCGGCAGCGCCTGGCGCAGCACCCGCGCCCGCTCCTCGGCCGAGGCCGCCTCCCCCTCGTCGCTCTCCTCCACGAAGGGGCAGACCCAGTAGGCCCGCCGCCCCTCGGCCAGCGCCCGGCCGAGCCGCGCGACCACCTCGTCGTGGCGCGCGGTGCTGACCAGCGCCGTCTCGACCGGCTGGCGGCCCGGCGGCTTCTCGTCCAGCACGCTCAGATCCATGTCCCCGAAATGCGCCAGCGCGAGGCTGCGCGGGATCGGCGTCGCCGTCATCACCAGCACGTCCGGCCGCAGCCCCTTGGAGGAGAGCTTGAGCCGCTGGCGCACCCCGAAGCGGTGCTGTTCGTCCACGATCACGAGGCGCAGGTCGCGGAACGCCACGTCCTCCGAGAAGAGGGCGTGCGTGCCGATGACGATCGGCGCGGCGCCCGAGGCCACCGCCTCCAGCTTCGCCGCCCGCTCGCGCCCCTTGTCGCGCCCGGTCAGCAGCACCGGCTCGAGGCCGAGCGGCGTCAGCAGCGGCGCGAGCCCGGCGAGATGCTGGCGCGCCAGAATCTCGGTCGGCGCCATGAAGGCGCCCTGCCCGCCCGCCTCCACCGCGACCAGCAG
>DATFKM010000154.1:0-6882 GCA_035268645.1 Paracoccaceae bacterium
CGGCATAGACCGCCGCCGTCGGATTGGCCCCGAAGGTGCGAATCTCAGCTTCTTCCTCGCGCTCGGCGCCTGCGTCGCGGTCTGGCTGCTGATCTGGCGCACGCGGCTCGGCTACGAGATCCGCACCTTCGGGGCCAATCCGACGGCGGCGGTCTATGCCGGGATCTCGCCGGTGCGGATCACGGTGGTGACGATGCTGATCTCGGGCGGGCTGGCGGGGCTGATGGCGCTCAATCCGGTGATGGGGGATCAGCATCGGCTGTTCCTCGACGTCGCGGGGGGCGCCGGGTTCGTGGGGATCGCGGTGGCGCTGATGGGGCGGGCGCATCCGCTCGGCGTCGCGCTCGCGGCGCTGCTGTTCGGGGTGCTCTATCAGGGCGGCGCGGAACTGGCGTTCGAGATGCCCACGATCACGCGCGACATGGTGGTGGTGATCCAGGGGCTGGTGGTGCTGTTCGCCGGGGCGATGGAGTACATGTTCCGGCCCTGGGTCGCGCGGCTGTTCGCGGCGTTGCCGGGACGCGGGGAGACGGCGTGATGTTCGACGCGCTGATCCTGATGCTGGATTCCACCGTGCGGCTCTCCACCCCGCTGCTGCTGGCGGCGCTGGCGGGGCTTTATGCCGAGCGCTCGGGGGTGCTCGACATCGGGCTCGAGGGCAAGCTGCTGGCGAGCGCCTTCGCGGCGGCGGCGACGGCGGCGGTGTCGGGTTCGGCCTGGCTGGGGCTGGCGGCGGGGATGGGGATCTCGCTGCTGCTGGCGCTGCTGCACGGGGCGGCCTGCATCACCTATCGGGGCAACCAGATCGTGAGCGGGGTGGCGATCAACTTCCTCGCCGCGGGGCTGACGGCGCTGCTGGGGCAGGCCTGGTTCCGGCAGGGCGGGCGCACGCCGACCCTCGGCGCGGAGGCGCGGTTCGGGGAGCTGGACTGGCCGCTCTCGGAGACGCTGGCGGGGGTTCCGGTGCTCGGGGGGGTGTATTCGGAGCTGCTGAGCGGCCATTCGCTGCTGGTCTACGCCGCCTTCCTCGCGGCGCCGGCGAGCTGGTACGTGCTCTATCGGACGCGCTTCGGGCTGAGGCTCAGGGCGGTGGGGGAGAACCCGGCGGCGGTGGACACGGCGGGGATCTCCGTCACCTTGCTGCGCTACAAGGCCATGGCGGTCTGCGGGCTGATCTGCGGGGTCGGCGGGGCGTATCTGGCGATCGCGCAGTCGGCGGGGTTCGTGAAGGACATGAGCGCGGGCAAGGGGTTCATCGCGCTCGCGGCGTTGATCTTCTCGAAATGGCGGCCGCTGCACGTCATGGGGGCGTGCCTGCTGTTCGGCTTCCTCGACGCGGCGGCGATCCGGCTGCAGGGCAAGGGGCTGCCGCTGATCGGGGAGGTGCCGGTGCAGCTGATCCAGGCGGCGCCCTACGTGCTGACGGTGGTGCTGCTGGCGGGGTTCATCGGGCGCGCGACGCCGCCGAAGGCGGGCGGGACGCCCTACGTGAAGGAGCGATGATGGGGTTGCGCGAGCTGGACCTGACGATCCTGCGGCATTGCGAGAAGTCCGGCGACGGGCTTTCGGACCCGCTGACGGCGCGGGGCGCCGCGGACGCCGAGCGGGTGGCCGACGCGTTGGCTGAGGCGGGCGTCGACGCGGTGTTCGCCTCGCCCTACCGGCGGAGCCAGGAGACGATCGCACCGTTCGCGGCGCGTTCGGGGATCGAGGTGCGGACGGACGCGCGGCTGGCGGAGTGGTTCCTTTCGGACGCCGCGCTCGCCGAGATCCACGATCACGCGCCGCGGATCTTCGCGGACCGGGACTATCGGGCGCCTTGGTCGGAGACTGCGGCGGAGGTCTGGGCGCGGGTTTCGGCGGCGCTGGCGGACGTCGCGGCCTCGGGCGCGCGGCGGCCGGCGCTGGCCTGCCACGGGGGGATCCTGGGCGCGACGCTGATGAACCTTGCGGACCGTTTCCGGCCGGAGGACTGGGCGGGGTTCCATCAGCCGACGCTGGTGCGGCTGCACCGGGGGGAGTGGCGCCGTATCGAGCTGCCGGAGCAGGGCGCGGCGGACGGGCGCGCGGATCTCGGCGAGGCCGCGGCCCATGCGGGCGACGCCTTCGACGCCGAGGCCGGCGCGGGGCGGGAGGCGGGCGCGTGACCGGGCCGGAGGATCTGTGGCGCGCGGCGCTGGAGGCGCGGGCCAAGGCCTATGCGCCGTTCTCGGGCTTCGCGGTGGGCTGCGCGATCCGGACCGAGAGCGGGCGGGTCTTCGTCGGCGCCAACATGGAGAACCAGAGCTTTCCCGAAGGCTGGTGCGCCGAGACGACGGCGCTGGGCCACATGGTGATGGCGGCGGAGACGGAGGCGGACCGGACCGTGGCCGAGGTGGTGGTGGCGGCCGAACTCGACCCGCCGGTGACGCCCTGCGGCGGCTGCCGGCAGCGGCTGGCGGAGTTCGGGCGGCCCGACACGATGGTGCACGCCGCCGACCTGACGGCGATCCGCGCGAGCTGGACGCTTGCGGAACTGCTGCCGGCGGCGTTCCGTTTGTGACGACGTCGCCGGTCTTGACCGAGGGCCGTCTTGCGGCGACGGCGGCGCGCCGGGCGGACGCGGCGCGGCGGGAAACGGAGGCGGTACCATGACCGAGGCGGCGGAGCTTCTGATGCAGGCGGGCGCACGGAACGCCCGGCTCGGCCTCGTGCTCGGCTCGGGCCTCGGGGCGTTGGCCGACGAGGTGGAGGGCGCCGTGGCCGTGCCGTTCGCGGATCTGCCGGGGTTTCCGCGCTCCAGCGTCTCGGGCCATCACGGGATGCTGTCGGTCGGGCGGCTCGAGGGGGCTCCGGTGGCGGTCCTCGCCGGCCGGGCGCATTACTACGAGGGGCACGGCGCGGGCGTGATGCGCGGCCCGCTCGAGACGCTGAAGGCGCTGGGCTGCGAGGCGGTGCTGCTGACCAACGCCGCCGGGTCGCTCCACGCGGAGATGGGACCGGGCAGCCTGATGACGATCACGGACCATATCGCGGTCTCGGGCCTCAACCCCCTGATCGGGGAGGCGACGGAGGACCGCTTCGTGAACATGGTGGACGCCTATTCGCCGGCGCTGCGCGGGCGGCTGAAGGCGGCCGATCCGGGGCTCCACGAGGGCGTCTACGCCTGGTTCTCGGGCCCCAGCTTCGAGACGCCGGCGGAGATCCGCGCGGCGCGGGTGCTTGGGGCGGACGCGGTGGGCATGTCCACCGTGCCCGAGACGATCCTGGCGCGGTTCCTCGGGATGCAGGTCGCCGCCGTCTCCGTGATCACCAATCTCGCCGCGGGGATGACCGGCGCGGCGCTTGACCATGAGGAGACCAAGCGCGAGGCGGACCGGGCCAAGGTCCGCTTCGCCGCGTTGGTCCGAGGATTCGCCGAGGGGTTTCGATGAGCGATCCGGAGCTGGAGACGGCGGCGCGGCGGGCGATCGCCTGCCTCGACCTGACGGACCTGAACGACGACTGCGACGAGGCGGCGGTGGAGGCGCTGGCGGCGCGGGCCAAGACGCCGCACGGAACCGTCGCCGCGCTCTGCGTCTGGCCGCGCTTCGTGCGGCTGGCGCGGGCGACGGCGCCGGCGGACGTGCGGGTGGCGACGGTGGTCGCGTTCCCGAGCGGCGAGGCGCGGGACGAGGCGGTGATCGCCGAGACCGAGGCGGCGCTGCGCGCCGGCGCCGACGAGATCGACGTGGTGATCCCCTACCGGCTGATGATGGAGGGGCAGGCGGAGGCGGTGGTCAGTCGCGTCGCGCGCGTCAAGCGCGAGGCTGGCCTGAACGTGGTGAAGGCGATCCTCGAGACCGGCGTGCTGGGCGGGACGGAGGCGATCCGCCTCGCCTCGGAGCTCGCGCTCGAGGGCGGGGCGGACTTCCTCAAGACCTCCACCGGCAAGGCGCCCGTCAGCGCCACGCTGGCGGCGGCCGAGACCATGCTGGAGGCGATCGCGGCGCATGGGCGGCCGGCCGGGCTGAAGGCCTCGGGCGGGATCCGCACCACGGAGGAGGCGGCGACGTATCTGGCGCTGGCGGACGAGCGGATGGGCGAGGGCTGGGCGACTCCGGCGACGTTCCGCTTCGGCGCGTCGGGCCTGCTCGACGCGCTGTTGGATACGCTGGCGGGCGAGGGCGCGGCGGCGGCGGGAGAGGGCTGGTGAGGCTGCCGCAGGAGATCATCCTCGACAAGCGCGAGGGGCGCGAGCTGAGCCGAGCGGACGTGGCGGGGTTCGTCGCGGGCCTGACCTCGGGCGCGGTGACCGAGGGGCAGGTCGCGGCGCTCGCCATGGCGACGTTCTTCCGCGGCATGACGACGGCCGAGCGCGTGGCGCTGACCGAGGCGATGCGGGATTCCGGCGAGACGCTGGCCTGGGATCTGCCGGGGCCTGTCGCGGACAAGCACTCCACGGGCGGCGTCGGGGACAACGTGAGCCTGATGCTGGCGCCGGCGCTGGCGGCGTGCGGGGTCTACGTGCCGATGATCTCGGGCCGCGGGCTGGGGCACACCGGCGGCACGCTCGACAAGCTGAGCGCGATACCGGGCTACGACGTGGCGCCGGGGACCGCCGCGCTGCGGCGCGTCGTCGGCGAGGTGGGCTGCGCGATCATCGGCCAGACGGCTGAGATCGCGCCGGCCGACGCGCGGTTCTACGCGATCCGGGACGTGACGGGGACGGTCGAGTCGATCGACCTCATAACCGCCTCGATCCTCTCGAAGAAGCTGGCGGCGGGGCTCGACGCCTTGGTGCTTGACGTCAAGGTGGGGTCCGGCGCCTTCATGGGGGACATGGAGCGCGCGCGGGCCTTGGCCGAGAGCCTGGTGGCGGTGGCGAACGGCGCGGGGTGCCGGACCTCGGCGCTGATCACCGACATGGATGAGCCCCTGGCCAGCGCCTGCGGAAACGCGGTGGAGGTGGCGAACGCGGTGCGCTTCCTGCGCGGGGACGAGGTGGACCCGCGGCTATGGGACGTGACGGTGGCGCTGGGGGGTGAATTGCTGGCGCTGACCGGTCTGGCGCCGGACGAGGCCGAGGGGCGGGCGCGGATCGCGGCGGCCGTCGAGGATGGGCGGGCGGCGGAGCGCTTCGGCCGGATGGTCGCCGCGCTCGGCGGTCCCGCGGACTTCGTGGAGCGGTTCGAGGCGCATCTGCCCGCCGCTCCCGTGACGCTCGACGTGCCGCCGGAGCGCGACGGACTGGTGACGGGGATCGACGGGCGCGCGCTCGGCAACGCGGTGGTGGCGCTCGGCGGCGGGCGGACGCGGCCGGAGGACGCGATCGACCTCGCGGTCGGGCTGACCGACGTGGCCGGGATCGGCGCGGTGGTGGACGCGGATTTCCCGCTGGCGCGGATCCGGGCGCGAGATCGCGACACGGCCGAGGCGGCTGCGCGGCGCGTCCGGAGCGCCTATGTGACGGGGGACGACGCGCCCGAACCGGCCGAGCCGGTGCGCGGGCGCGTGGGGAATTGAAATGGGACGCCGCCCCGCTGGGTGGCGACCTTTTGGGGAGAGCCGGCGATGGCCAGGGCGATACTGCTGGTGTTGGACAGCGTCGGGATCGGCGGCGCCCTGGACGCGGCCGCGTTCGGGGACGAGGGGGCCGACACGCTCGGCCATGTCGCCAAGGCCTGCCACGAGGGCCGGGCGGATGTGGGGCGCTCCGGACAGCTGCGGCTGCCGACGCTGTCGGCGCTGGGCCTCGGGGAGGCGGCGGCGGCGGCCCTGCGTCGGCGGCCGGTGGGCCTCGGCCCGGCCGACGAGCAGGCGGCCTGGGCGGCGCTCGAGGCGGTCTCGGCCGGCAAGGACACGGTGACGGGGCATTGGGAGCTGGCGGGCGTGCCGCTCGCGGAGCCATGGCATTTCTTCCCGGACGAGGAGCCCTGCTTTCCGCCGGATCTGATCGCCGCGATCGTGGATGCGGCGGACCTGCCGGGCGTGCTCGGCCAGCGCCGCGCGTCCGGCACCGAGATCCTGGCGGAGCTCGGCGCCGAGAGCGTCGCGACCGGCAAGCCGATCTTCTATTCCTCGGCCGACAGCGTGCTCCAGATCGCGGCGCATGAGGAGGCCTTCGGGCTCGAGCGCCTGCTGGAGCTGAGCCGGATGACGCGCCGGGCGCTCGACGTCGCCGGACTGCGGGTGGCGCGGGTGATCGCGCGGCCCTTCGTCGGCGAGGCGGGGGAGTTCCGCCGCACCGCGAACCGGCGGGACTATGCGCTGGCGCCGCCGGAGCCGACCCTCTGCGACCGGGTCGAGGCGTCGGGGCACAAGGTCTGGGGGATCGGCAAGATCGCCGACATCTTCGCGGGGCGCGGGGTGACGGAGACGCTGAAGGGCCCGACCGACGTGGCGCTGGTCGACCGCACGCTGGAGGCGATGGAGCGGGCCGGCTCCGGCGACCTGATCTTCGCGAATTTCGTCGAGTTCGACACGCTCTACGGCCATCGCCGGGACGTGGCGGGCTACGCCCGTGCGCTGGAGGCGTTCGACGCGCGGGTTCCGGAGATCCTCGAGGCGATGCAGGAGCGCGACCTCCTGATCTTCACGGCCGATCACGGCAACGATCCGACCTGGAGCGGCACCGATCACACGCGCGAGCGGACGCCGATGCTGATGGTCGGCCGCGCGGTGGAGCCGGGGGGGCGCGGTCTCGGCCGGTTCGCGGACGTGGCGGAGACGCTGGCGGCGCATCTGAAGCTGCCCGCCGGGGCGCATGGGCGCAGTCTGCTGCCGCGGCGGCGGTGACCGGCATCGCGGCCCTGCCGAAGGTCGAGCTGCACCTGCACATGGAGGGCGCGGCGCCGCCGGCGCTGGCCTGGCGGCGCGCCGAGGCTCTCGGCATCCCGGCGGCGGGGCTCTTCGACGGGGTCG
>DATFKM010000155.1:0-5346 GCA_035268645.1 Paracoccaceae bacterium
CTCAGGCGGATCGGATCTCGGGCGCCCGCACCGGCGACGCGGCCTCCTCCCGTTCGGCGGCGAGGCCGACGCGGACCTCGGCGTCCGCGAGCGCGGCGTCGGCGGCGAGTTCCGCCGGATCGCCCGCCGGGTCGTCGACCGGTCGCGGCAGGGGCCGGCCGGCCGCCAGCGCGGCGAAGCCGGCCTCGGCCGCGTCGAGCACCGCCCGGCGGCTCCATCGCGCCTCGGCCCTCGCACGGGCGGCGCGCCCGAGGGTCTCGCGCATGCGGGGGGCGCGGGCGAGCGCTGCGATGGCGGCGGCGAAGGCGTCCGGATCCTCGGGCGGCGTCAGCAGCCCGCAGCCCGCCACTTCGGTCGCGAGCTGGGTGCCCGGCGTCGCGCCCGCCACCACCGGCCGCCCCGAAGCGAGCATGTTGGCGAGCTTCGAGGGCATCACGAGATCGGCGGCTGCGGCCCGCTGCGGCAGCAGATGGACGTCGGCGAGAGACAGCAGGGCGTCGAGCCGCTCGAAAGGCTGCAGCGGCCGGAACAGGACGCGCGGCCCGCCCGGGCCGAGGGCGGCGGCCGCCTGCTCGAGCGTGGCGCGCGCGGCGCCGTCGCCGCAGATCACCAGATCGAGATCCTGAAGATCGGGCTCGGAACGCAACCGGGCGGCCGCGCCGACCAGCGTCTCCAGCCCCTGCTTGGCGCCGAGATTGCCGGAATAGAGCGCGACGCGCCGACCCTCGAGCCCCCAGGCGGCTCGGAACGGCGAGGGCGCGCGTGCGGGTCGGATCACGTCGAGCTCGGCCCAGTTGCGCAGTTCCGTCGCCCGCTCCGCCGCGACGCCCTTCGCGATCAGGCGCGCGCGCATCGCCGGCGTGATCGTGGAGACGACGTCGAAGGCGCCGAACACGCGCCGCTCGAAACTCAGCGCGAGGCGCGCGACCCGGCGGTGGCCGGAGACGAGCGCCGCGGCCTCGGCCTCGAAGTCCTGGACGTGCAGCCAGGCCGGGGCGCCGCACAGCCGCGCGACGGCCAGGGCCAGCGGCGCGCCGATCAGGCCCGGCGCGACGGCGAGGACCACGTCGGGCGGCGCCGCCACGGCCCGGGCGAGCGCAGGAGCCGCGCCCGCCGCCGCCCAGACCGCCTGCTGGCGGATTCGAGCCCCTGCGGTCGGACGTGCCGGGATCGCATGCGGGCAGCGGAGCACGCGCACCCCGCCCTCGTCGCGCCGCGACCAGCCGCGCGGGCGCGAGGGATCGGGCGACCAGCTCGGGTAGTAGGGCGTCGCGGCGATCCAGGTCACGCGGTGGCCCCGCGCGGCGAGACCCTCGGCGAGCCCGGTCGAATAGACCGCGACGCCAACCGGCTCCGGCGCGTAGTTCATGCCGATCGCGAGGATGTGCAGAGGCCGTCCGTCGCCCCCCCCGTCCACGGGGCTCATTCCCCGCGCGCCTTCAACACGACGCCGAGGGTGCGCGCGAGGATCGCGACGTCGGCGGCGAGGCCGAACCGCTCAAGGTACCGCGCGTCCTCGAGCCCCCGGCTCGCGAAATCGCCGCCGGCGCCGCGCGGGCCCACCTGCCAGAGGCCCGTGAGGCCCGGGCGCAGCGTCTCGTAGATCTCCGGCGTCGGATAGAGCGACCGCTGGTCGGGCGTGAAGGGGCGCGGGCCGACGAGGCTCATCTCGCCGAGAAGCACGTTCCAGAGTTGCGGCAGTTCGTCCAGAGAGGCGGCGCGCAGCAGCCGGCCGGTCGGCAGGATCCGCGGATCGCGGCGCAGCTTCTGGCGCGCGCGCCACTCCTCGGCGGCGGCGGGATCGGCCTCGAGGTGGCGCGCGAGCGCGGCGTCCGCATCCGGCGCCATGGTACGGATCTTCCAGCAGATGAACCGACGGCCGCCGCGGCCGATCCGGACCTGGCGATAGAGCGCGGGCGCGCGCCCCGAGCGCGGGTCCAGCCGGACCAGCGCCGCCAGCAGGAGCGTCAGCGGCGCCCAGAGCGGCGCTGCGCAGAGCGTCAGTCCCAGGTCGAGCGCGCGTTTACCGAAGGCGGCGTAGAGGCCGGAGGGCCGCCGCGGCGAAGCCGGCCGGGCGGCGGGAGAAGCCGGCCGCACAAGGCGCAGCGCGGGCCGGGCGCGGAGCGCCGCGCCGGCGGCGGGCTGGCCGAGAGCGGCCGCCTCGGAGCGATCGTGCACGCTGATCTCAGTCGGGCTCGCCATGCGGCCGTCTCCTTCGCTCACCCCCGGTGGGCGCCAGGCGGCGCCTCCGGAAACGGTTCCGAGTCTCCCCACGTCCCAAGCCCGGGGCGACACTCCGCCCACGGGGTTAAATCGCGCTTAAGCCTTCTCGGAGACGTTGGGCTCGCGCCCAAGGCGAAGTCCGGGGCGCCCCCGCATCCGCTCGAGCCGGAAGGAGTCCCGCCGAGATGCCCTGCGAACCGTCGCCGACACGATCCGGAGCCGCACGATGAACGCCCCCTCCAGGCTGATCGGGGCCGAAGCGCGCCCCGCGAGGACCGCACCGGCGGAAGCCGACCTGTTCTCTCCTCGGAACCTGCTGGCGTTGGTGACACGCGAGCTGGCGACGATCCTCGCGGTCGCCCTCGCAGTGACGGCGCTGGCGGGCTGGTGGGCCTTCGCGACGACGCCGGAATACCGCGCCGCCGCAGCCGTGGTGCTCGACACGCGCGAGGCGCAGGTGGTCGACATCGAATCGGTGATGAGCGGGCTCTCCGCCGACAGCTCGGTGGTGAACACCGAGGTCGAGGTGCTGCAGTCGCGCAACCTCATGGATCGGGTCGTGGAGCGGTTGGACCTCGAGGCGGACCCGGAATTCAACCCGCTTCTGGTGGAGGACGGGCTGCTGACGCGGGCGCGACGGTGGGTGCGCGTGACGGTCTCGGACCTCGTCGGCGCGCCGACGCCCGCGAGCGAGGAGGATCCGGCGTTCCGCCGCCGTCAGACCGCGATCGACCGGCTGCTGGAGCGGCTGAGCGTGCGCAACGTCCCGCTCTCATATGTCTTCACCATCGACGTCACGAGCCGCAGCGCGCAGAAGTCTGCGCGGATCGCGAACGCCATCGCCGACCTCTACATCCTCGACCAGCTCGAGGCGAAATTCGAGGCTACGCGCCGCGCCACGGCCTGGCTCTCGGAACGGGTGGCCGAGCTTCAGAGCGAGCTCGAGACCGCCGAGGAGAGGGTGAAGACCTGGTCGGCGCAGACCACGCTGGTCTCGGAGGCCGCGCTCGAGGCGACCAACCGGCAGTTGAAGGACCTGCGCGAGCGGCGCGCCGAGACGGCGGCGCGGGCCGAGGAGGCGCGGCTGCTGACCGGACGGCTCGCCGCGCTGAGGGAGGCCGCCGCCGGGCCCGAGCCCGCCGCCGCGCGCGCCGAGGCGGCGGCGCTGGCGGAGGACCGGCGCGTCGCGGCCGTCGCGCAGGACCTCGCCCGTCTCCCCGTAGGTCCGCGGTCCGAGGCGCTGGCCGCACGCTTCGACGCGCTTCTCGCCGCCACGATCGGACGCCTGGAGGCCGAGCGGAGGCGGCTTCTGGCGCAGCTCGAGGGGCTCGCGGCCTCGATCGGTCAGCTCGAGACCCGCATCGAAAGCGAATCGGAGGATCTCGTGGTGCTCCGTCAGCTCCAGCGGGAGGCCGAGGCGAACCGGCTGCTCTACGAGCATTTCCTCGGGCGGATGAAGGAGACCTCGGTGCAGCAGGGCATCCAGCAGGCCGACAGCCGCGTCCTGTCGCCGGCGGTGGCGCCGCTGCATCCGGCCAGCCCGCGCCGGATGCTGGCGGTGTCGCTCGCGCTCGGCCTCGGCCTCGCGCTCGGCGTCGGGTTGGCGTTGCTGCGCGAGGCGTTCGACGACCGTGCGCGCGGGCCGGAAGACCTCGAGACGTCGACCGGCATCAAGGTGATGGGCGTGATCCCGAACGCGCCCTCGAAGAAGCGCGACGCGGTGCTCGCCTATCTGGTCGAGAAGCCGTCCTCGCAGATGGCCGAGTCGGTGCGGAACCTGCGGACCTCGGTGCTGCTGTCGAACGTCGACCGGACGCCGCAGGTGATCATGGTGACCTCCACGGTGCCGGGCGAGGGCAAGACCACGACGACGCTTATGCTGGCGGCCAATTCGGCCGCCCTCGGCAAGAAGGTCCTGGTGATCGAGTGCGACCTGCGTCGCAGGGTGTTCGGCCACTACTTCGAGATGCCGGAGACGAAGGGCGTGCTCTCGGTCCTCTCCGGCGCGACCTCGGCGGAGGAGGCGATCCGCCGCGACGAGCGCACGGGTCTCGACGTGCTGGTGGGCCAGGAGAGCCGGGCCAACGCGGCGGACGTGTTCAGCTCCGAGCGTTTCGCGGAGTTCGTCGAACGCATGCGCGCACGTTACGACTTCATCTACATCGACACCCCGCCGGTGCTGGCCGTGCCGGACGCCCGCGTGATCGCCGGGCGCGCCGATGCGGTGCTCTACGCCGTGCGCTGGAACGCGACGCGGCTGAAGATGGTGCGCGCGGGCCTCGAACTCTTCGACCAGATCGGGGTGCGCATCAGCGGCCTCGCGATGACCCAGGCCGATCCGCGCCGAATCGCCCGCTACGGCTATGCCGGATATGGCTACGGTTACGGATACGGCGCCTCCGCGGCGCGTCGCTACTACACGACGTGACGTTGCGCGGCATCGCGATCGGAAGCGGAAGGAGGATGGCGCGCGCCGACACGTCGGCGGCCATCCTCCTCCTCGCCGAGGGCGTCACGCGGGCCGGGCGCCTGCCCGGAGCGCGTGTTCACGATCGGCAGGCCCGGTTCGAAGCGCGTCAGGGGCGCGCGACGACCCAAGTCGACAGGGTCCGGCCGTCCGGCGCCACGGGTCCGGAGCGAGAGTCGAGAGGATCATCGCGCCGTGGCGGCGGGCTCGGCCGCGGCTGCAGGCCGGCGATGACCAGCGAGACGATGAGAAGGGCGGCGCCGGCCGGCGGCGGCGTCGTCGCCATGGCGACCTCGGCGGAGCCTGCGCCGGCTTCCGCGAGCGCAGCCGGGACGGGCGCGGTCTCCAACCCGTCGAGCAGCGCCCAGTCCCAGCCGTCGAGACTGAGGACGTCGACGCGCGCGATGCCTCTTCCGCCGGCGAGCGCGGGCTCCGGCGCCTCGAGTCGGAAGCCGACCGCATCCGGCGCCAGCACGGCTGCGGTGAGGAGCGCGCCGCCCCGGTCGTCGGCGCGCAGCGACCACGGCGCATCCCCGGCGGCCCGGGCGGCCGCGACACTTGCCGCGGAACGTTCGAGAGCGATCACGAAGCCGTATGCGGTCGAGAGATCGCGGGTCGAGACAGCCCGTCCTCGTACCGCGCCATAGGCGGCGCCA